>CAZEDR010000175.1:0-7178 GCA_964510975.1 uncultured Melioribacter sp.
TCCTTTAGGGACGATACAGAGAACATCTATACTCATTGCTATATCGGTTTTGAGGATGTTAGCTCAAGAATAATCAACGGTCTGCTAAGTCTTGATAAGCTATTTCTTTGATGTTATATTTCATTTAAATATTCAGATAAAATAATGAGCAGACATGAAAAAGCCTTAAATCAAGTACTTCGAGGCACTTCTGATAATAATATTTTGTTTGAAGATTTGGTTTCATTGCTTCGCTTTTTTGGTTCGAACAACGAATCAAAGGAAGCCATCATATTTTCTGGAAAGAAGGAATTGCTGAAATTCTAAATCTTCAGCCAAATGGTTCCAAGGCGAAAGCATATCAAGTCAAGCAAGTTAGAAATGTTATACTGAGCTATAAATTAGGAGTAGGCAATGAATAAATACGAAGTAATTATTTTTTGGAGTGAAGAAGATCTATGCTATGTTGCCGAAATACCGGAATTGCCCGGCTGCTCTTCCGACGGATTGACCTATATGGAGGCATTAAAAAACATCGAGATAATTGCTCAAGAATGGATTGAAACTGCAAAAAGCCTAGGAAGAGAAATCCCAACCCCAAAAGGAAGACTGCGTTACGCATAAATTCTAAGCCTTGCCAAAAATTCCTCCGTTGAAAACTAAAATTGGACATAAAAAAAGGGAACCGACAAAAGCCGATTCCCTTTTTCAAGGATGTAACACAAATTTATTTTCTGGTTATAGAACCAACTCCGGAAACATTTGTTCTGGTTTTTTCCGGATTGCCGTAATAATCAATTGATCCGACACCGGATACTGAAGCATCCAAAGATTCCTTTGCGTAAACATCGGCACTAGCTGCACCGCTAACACATATAACTACATCTTTAGCTTTCAATTCTCTAGCGTCTATATTGCCGGCACCGGATAACTCAGCTCTAACTCTATCTGCAATTCCCTTCAAATCAACATTACCGGCGCCGCTTAAATTTACACTAAATTCTTTTTCATTTATTCCTACAACTTCAACATCGTTTGCACCGGAAATTTCAATAGACCTTAAACTAGGTGTTGTAATTCTTAATTCAATATTTTTTTTAGGATTTAGATTTTTCTTGGTATCAATATAAAGCGTACCACCTTTAACCGAAGTTTTGATATATTGAAGAAGATTTTCTTCTGCGTTAATCTGCAACGAAGGGGCTTTACCTATATAAACTTTAATTGTGAAAGCGCCGCCGGCATCAATTCTGGAGAATTCCTCTACATTACGGTTCTGATCTTTCAATCTGCCGTTACCCCGAACTCCCCAAACTGTGCAAGCGCTAAAAGAAACAACCGCTAATAGCGCAGCTAAGATTATTCTAGTTTTCATTGTTTTTCTCCTTCATTTGCTATTTTAGACGGATATAGGAGAGAAAAGTTCGGTATAAGTTTGCGTTAATAGTTTAGTTAATGAGCTTAACTTCTTATATTAAAACCCGAAAATAAAACATGAATAAATCCCGTAATAAATGAGCTTTTTTACAAGTGAAGAGGATTTAAACCGTCTGCAAACCGAAGCCTACGACCATTTATGGAACGGACGCTTTAGGTTAGCATTACCTATTGCTGAAAAAGTGTTCCAGATGAGACCGGATGACAGCGATGCTGCTATCTGCATTGCGTGGGCTCAGCTTGAAAACGGCAATCCTTCCAAGGCTATGGAGTTTGCCAATCTTGCAGTAGAACTCAAAGGTGATTCAGTAAAAGCTAGAGTTTACAGAGCCTATCTCCTTTCCCGAATGAGTATTTTTGAAGGAGCTATTGCCGATCTTGATCAATCCATAGATGTACAGAAAGAAACTTTAGCATGGTCATATCTTAACAAAGCAAGATCACTTGCCGGTCTTCAGAAATATAATGAAGCAAGTCAGACGTTAGATTTAGCAGTTATTATTGATGAAGGAAAACATAAAAATTGGAAAGAGCTCAACGGTTGGATAGAAAAAGCAAAAGGCTTAGCCCAGAACAAAAAAGCTTTGTTGGAAAAAGGGATTAAACTTTTGCTTGAAGAAGCTAACGAAGCAATCAAAGCAAAAGAATATTGGTTCTCTCTAATTTCATCTAAAAAAATTCTTGAAGTCCAGCAAGATGATGAAGCAGAATTAGTTGAACTGGAATCGATGCTTCATTTATTTCAGATTCGCCCGGCAATAAAGAAAGCGGAATTACTACAAAGTAAATTCAAAAAGAATGATAGATTTTTGAGTATCTATTCTAACCTAAAAAAGTTTCGTGAACTTGAAAAAGAACAAGACCAGACTTCATTAAGAAAGACTACAAAACTAAGAGAAAGACTAACCCGTTCTATCGTTTCCGAGCCGGTTGAATTTAAGTACGATTCAATTTTTTATCCGAACAATCACATTGATATTTTCTCACTAAAAATATTTGATACCGATTACGAAGCAAAAACCGGAAACCGGAACTACAACAAACAGTTCGATTCTTCCACTACAAAGTTTGGCGCTGAAATAATTTTCAACAATCCTTTTTACAATAAGGCTGATAAGCGTTTGGAAGGTTTTGCAGTCTGGTATGTGAATGATTTTGAATCCTACCGAAATAATTTTCAACTAACTGTCCGTAAAGACTGGGACTCAGTAATTTATGTTCAGTTGTGGGACAAGGTAAAGAACTCTAAAAACGGTCAGGTTAAGGTTGAAATTTATATCAGCAATTTTAAGGCGGCGGAAAAATATTTTGTAATAGGTAGTTCGGTTATTCCGGAAGAATTTGAACGACAGAAAGAAGTATCTGCTACGGATAAAAAGAAAACGAATGAACAGACAACTGAAAAAACAAGAGAGCCTAGAGTAGTTCGTCCGTTGAATGAATTAATAGCTGAGTTAAATGCTTTCACCGGACTCTCCAGCATTAAGGAAGCGATAAAAAACTTTGTCTCCTACCTCGAATTTCTTAAAGAAAGAAAACGGCTCGGACTTAAATCAGAAGATAATATTTCCATCAATGCAGTATTTCTCGGCAATCCGGGAACTGGCAAAACAACAATCGCTAGAATGCTCGGAGATATATTTTATGCAATGGGAATTCTTCAGAATGGTCATGTTGTAGAAGTTGACCGCTCTGCTCTTGTAGGAGAGTTTGTTGGTCAAACCGCCCAGAAAGCAGAAAAGATAATTAATGATGCTATTGGCGGAGTTCTTTTTATTGATGAAGCATACACTCTTGTTAAGAAAGGCGCTTCAAATGATTTTGGACAGGAAGCAATTGATATTCTTCTTAAAAGAATGGAAGACCGCAAAGGTGAATTTGTTGTTATTGTAGCCGGATATACTGACGAAATGAATTCATTCTTGAATTCCAATCCGGGATTGAAATCCCGTTTCTCTCACACATTCGTATTCGAAGATTACACGCCGGATGAATTGATTTTAATTTTTGAAGACTTACTCAAAAAAGAAGATTATATACTTAACGAAAACGCAAAAGAGATTTTGAAGAAAGAGTTTATGAGTCTTTACCGTGCAAGGGATAAATCATTTGGCAACGCACGATTAATCAGAAAGCTTTTTGAGAACGCTAAACTCAACTTGAGCAAAATATGTGTTGAGCTTACGGAAGATAAAAGAACCAAAGAAGCTATGACCACTCTAACAGAAGAGGTCATTAAAATGAGTTTCGCAAAAACTCATAGTCGAGAAGTTCACATTCCGATAAATGAAGAGCAGCTAACCGAAGCATTGGAAGAACTGAATAATATGGTTGGACTTACTTCACTCAAAAAAGAAGTTGAAGATATGGTTAAGCTCGCCCGCTTTTTTAACGAGCAAGGCGAGGATATCAAAAAAGTTTTCAGCGAACATCTTCTCTTTCTAGGCAATCCCGGCACAGGCAAGACAACAGTAGCAAGAATTATCGGCAAGATTTATTCATCACTGGGTATTTTACCCAAAGGACATTTAGTAGAAACCGACCGGCAAGGTCTGGTTGCCGGATTTGTTGGGCAGACAGCAGAGAAAACTAAAAGCATGATAGACCGCGCGATTGGCGGTATGCTATTTATTGATGAAGCCTATGCTCTTGTTAAACAAGGTGATTCCGGAAGCGACTTTGGTAAAGAAGCAATTGATATTCTTCTGAAAAGAATGGAAGATGAACGGGGTAAATTTATTGTTATAGCCGCCGGTTACACTGAAGAGATGCAAAAGTTTGTTGCAAGCAATCCGGGAATGCAATCTCGTTTCAGTAAGTCATTTACTTTCGAGGATTATAATCCGAATGAGCTTATTGAAATTGTTCATCGATCTGTAAAAAAGGAGGGGAAAATACTTTCTGCCAAAGCTGAAGATAAACTTAAAAAGCATTTTGAAGATGTTTATAAAGCCAGAGATAAAAAGTTTGGCAACGCGAGAATAGTTAGAAATATTTTGGAATCGGTAAAGCAGAAAACATTACTGCGTATTGCCGATCTGCCGGTTAATGAGCGCACAGAGGACATACTTAATACAATCGAATTAAGTGATATAAATGAAGTTCTTAACCGCGAAGTTGAAGCAAGAACCTACGAAGTTAAAGGTGATCCGCTTGTACTCCAGAACGAAATAAATGAGTTGAATAATCTTATCGGTCTAGATAATGTAAAACAAGAAGTTTTCAAACTGATCAGCTTTGCCAAAATTTCTCAGATGAAAAAAGAGAAAGGTCTTCAATCGCTCGAAAGGAATCTTCATTCTATTTTCATCGGCAATCCGGGCACAGGCAAAAGATCTGTAGCAAAACTGATGAGCAAGATTTTCAAAGAGCTTGGTGTAATACAAAAAGGGCACATACTTGAAGTTGACCGTTCCGATTTTATTGCGAGTTACCAAGAGCAAACTACTTTTAAGACAGAGAAACTGCTGCAACAGTCGTTAGGCGGAACACTTTTCATAAAGGATGCTTCTTCCCTATTCCGCGATGATGATCCTTTTGGAGCTGAAGCAGTAGATACAATAATTAAAAGAATGGAAGACTCGAAAGGTAAATTTGTTTTGATTCTTTCCGGTACTACAAGCGAAATGCATAAGATGATAAATTCTCATCCGGGAATTGTTACTTACTTTCCGAATATATTCACATTCGAAGATTATAATCCGCGTCAGATGCTTGCAATTGCAGCAAGTATAGCAGAAAAAAATGGCTATAGTCTGGATGAAGGCGCGCTGCAAGAACTGCTTGATCGTTTCAGCAAACTTTATAACAATAGAACCGAAGTTTTCCAAAACGGAATAATCGCGCGCAATATTTTGTACTCCGCTATTACAAGTCAAGAAGAAAGAATTTACAACATCTATGAAAAAGATGATGTCGATTTGAAAACGATAATACTTGAAGATGTTGAAAAAATAACTATCTAAAGACCACCATGCTGCAACTACAAGATCTCGAAAAAAAATATGGCTCGTTCGAAGCTGTAAATAAAATAAATCTAACAGTTTCCAAAGGAGAACTATTTGGTTTTCTTGGACCAAACGGCGCCGGTAAAACTACAACTATAAAAATGATTACCGGACTACTCTCACCTACAAGCGGTACAATTCTTCTTGATAATGTTGATGTATGGAAGAAGCCAATTGAAACAAAAAGGAAAATAGGATACATACCGGATCAGCCTTTTCTATACGATAAACTTACCGGGAGAGAATTCCTCTATTTCAGCGGCGGATTATATGAGCTTTCGCACGATAATTTGAAATCGAATGTTGATGAGATTATTGAGTTATTGAAAATCGGCAGCTGGATTGATAAACGTACGGAAGAATATTCCCAAGGAATGAGACAAAGAATTGTAATTGCTTCTGCATTCATTCATAAACCCGATTTGATTATTGTTGATGAACCAATGGTCGGTCTTGATCCGCAAAGCGCTTTTCTTGTAAAAAAACTCTTTGTTGATTCAGCGAAAAATGGGATTACAATATTCATGTCAACCCACTCACTAAATGTAGTAGAAGATATTTGCACACATGTAGGCATAATCAACAAAGGGAAAATGATTTTCCGGGATAAGATTGATGAACTGCATAAGTTAAAACTTCAGCATGACAGCAACATTGAAGAATTGTTCATTGAACTAACCGATGAAGAATGAAACAGATTCTTCATATACTGAAATATAAATTTCTAGCTTTCATCCGGCTCGATTCAAAAGTTACGGCAGTAAGTTTAATCAAAAGCGTCGGCAGCGCAATAATTTACACATCTTTCGGCATCGGGGCGTTTCTCTTCTCTAAAGCATTAATCAATTTCTTGCTCGTAGAAGTTACTGTCGGTCAGTTCTTACTGCACGAATTCATTTCGATGATTCTTTTTATTTTCTTCATGTCGATAAATGTAGGAAACATAATTGTCTCCTACTCAACACTATACAAATCGGCTGAGGTAAATTATCTTCTCTCTAAACCTATAGAACCGGCAAAGATTTTCACAATTAAGTTTCTCGATAATTTTCTATACAGTTCGTCAACTTTGTTAATGATGCTCTTTGCGTTGCTGCTCGGTTATGCTTTTTACTTCAACTTATCCTTTACGCAGTTTCTTATTCTAATCATAAATTTCATCCCTTTTATGATAAGCGCCGGAAGTTTAGGAGTTATGCTTCTGCTTCTGGTAATTCTGCTTGCTAATAAATTTGGTATAAAAAGAATTATTTACAGCATAGCCATCGGTTATGTAAGCGTAATATTTTTCTTCTTCAAAATTAATTCGCCCAGACGTTTGGTTCACCTTGTGCTCAGCCATTATCCATTTGTTAACAAAGATTTATATCTGGATAACCTTATCCCTTCCGTTATAAAAGTATTGCCTAATAACTGGCTTTCGCAGACTGCTTATTGGACTCTTCACGGAGATGTTTCAAAAGTAATATTGTATACTGTACTTCAAACCGGATTAGCTTTAGTTCTTTTTAGCTTGGCGTATCGGTTAGGCAAGAAATATTATTTTGGAACATGGCTGCTTAACCATAAACTAACTGCGGAATTCAGTTCCAAACGCAAAAGCGTTTCTTCGTTCTTTAATAATAGTAATGGTAATACCTTAACCAGTCAGATCAATTCTATTCTTAGAAAAGATTTATTAGTATTCCTTCGCGAACCTAGTCAAGTTATTCATTCTCTCGTTTTACTTTTTCTTATGCTGATATTTGTAGTGAG
>CAZEDR010000176.1:0-7174 GCA_964510975.1 uncultured Melioribacter sp.
TTCTCAAATTTCGAAAAGTCTTCATCTTCTAAAGAATAAGTAACCGAATGTGCAAAGTTGTTTAAAATTATTACAGCGTTGATGCTTGCGTCAAGCTTTTCGAGAATAGAGATTTTCTTTGATAGGTTTTTATTTATTTGGATTATGTCTTCATATAAACCGCTAAGAGTACTCATTTCCCAATCCGGTTCAAGACCTTTTTTCTCTCTTAAGAATTGGGCAAACAAAAACATGGAAAAGGTTCGGTATTCTGTCTCATCAAGAGTTGCAAAGGGGAGGTGAAAATAAACCATCGGGCGTAGTTTATCTAAAACATAACATCCGCTTGTAGTCATTAATATTCCAATTAAACTACCCGCGCCATCTTGCACAGAAGTTTGTTTGGAGTAAGTTCTATTCGGAGCTTCCACATGTACGGCCACCTTTTCGTATGATGCAACTCCATCGAATAATTTTATAACTCTATCAAGTTGAAAAGCAATTGGGCAAAAATTCTTATAAGTGCAACTTGGCATTGGACAGAGAATATTTTCGTGTAACGTCCATGCCGGTACCGGAATCTCATCCGGAAAAACTATTTGGTATGATTCCGGATCAATCTCGATATTAAATATTTTCTCGCGACCATCTGCAAAAACAAATCGGAATAAGATATTCTCTTCCTTAGCCTTCATTTATACTTCAATCCATGCAATTACTTAATGTATTATCGAAACCATGAGTAACTATTTCAATTAGTCGAATCAGTTCAGTGAAGATATTTATTTCGCAAGAATCATAGCTTTGGATGCGTTGAAATTATTTGCCCTAAGCGTATAAATATATAATCCGCTGGATAAGTTACGAGCGTCAAACTTTACGCTATGATATCCTTGGCTTTTAACTTCATTTACCAATTCGCCAACCTCTCTTCCCAGTACGTCGTACACTTTAATTGTAACGAGCCCCGTTTCCGGCAAAGAATAATTAATTGTTGTAGATGGGTTAAATGGATTGGGAAAATTTTGTTCTAAAGTAAACTCAACTGGTAAACTATTGTTGTCAATGTCAGTTGGTGTTTTTACATCTAAAATCCAGTTCGCAGTTCTTTGCATCGTTTTGTATGGATCATTTTTGACAAGAGGCGAAATATGTTTAACTGATGCTGTCAAATTATGCCTACCTAACGTAAGGGTAGCTCCATCAACCTCAAAAGAGTTAGTGTTTGAAGCGATTACCTTGTTATCTAAAATCCATTCCAAAGTTACGTTGCCTGTTGGTAACTGAGCTTGCTTAACAGTGAAGCTTTTCTTTTCGTTTGAAAGCAGTTCTATATAGTTTGCAGTCGGCGTGTGTTCTTCAATCAGTTCTACAAAATCAAAGATCGATCGTACATGCTGCTCAATGCAAACTTCGCAAAAAGGAACACCAAGGTCTCTCATCTTACAAGTTACTTTTGGTCTGTACATTCCTTTGCTCGAGTAGTAAGCACCTTCAAAAAGCCCGACTGTTGACACAAATTCTCCGCTAACGGGAGTTGGAATAGGTGTAGATGGATTAATCCATGAATTCCACGGAATCGAATCGCGACTGGTTCTAAATGTTACGTTGAATCCATTGTAGCGCCCGGATTGCGGATAGCCATAATCGTACTCATCTGCTAGGCGTGCAAAGCTGTGCCCCGTTTCATGAATTGCAACTTCGGCACTTGAATAGTTGGCAGAAAAAACAGCAATGGATCCGCCGGAACCGCCATACCAAGGATGATTAACAACCATCAAAACAATATCGTAGTCGGGAAAATTGTTTTTCATTACCTCGAAGAATTTAGTGTACCCGTTTGCAACAAGTAGCCGGTGTATTCCGCTTGCGTCGAATGATGTATCGAAATAAGTATCCTTCTTAAACACAGAATCTTTAAGCGAGCCGCAATCGCCTGCGGTGCCGGGATGATCAGTTCCCGATTCCTTCGACGGAACTTCTATTGCATAGACATTAAAAAGTGATTTGTACTCTTTGTAAGGACTTTCGAGAAATATTTTTTCGGTTGTTGATTGAACATCGGACAAATACTTGTTCATTTCGGAAGCTTGGTATCCATCACCAAGGAACACGAGATTAATTCGTTTGTCGCGCGGACCGTTTTCGAATATTGGTTTAACTGGAAATATTTGTCCGTACAGAGTATATGTTAGAGATATTATAATTAATGCGAAAAATTTATAAGATGATTTCAGCATGATTACTTTCTGTTCTGAATTTTGTTGTGGTCAATTGTGAATTCAAAGCCGTTTGACTGAACTTGAGATTTATTTAGCGAAGACGAACTGTTCAAAATATTCAAACGTATTTTTTCAATAGAAGATGTATATGGAACGCGGAGCGAAAAGTTAAGCGTATCCTTCTTAATCGAAGCTCTGCCAATCTTTCCTTCTTCGGCGGGATATTCATATACGCATTCGGATGGATCGTCAATTGTGTTTTTATATAAAACGTTTTCTTCGGCAGAGATTACTGAAAATTCTATTCCGCTATTTGCTGTTGGCGGATTATTTCTAACCTTTAACTTTCCTTCAACAACCGTCATTCCTATTAGTGAAGGTTCTCCATTGACGAAGTTAAAATCGAGAAATAGAATTTTGTTGCTCGCTTCTTGGGGAAATATATTACCCGCTAGAAGAAGTAATATGAGCGCAGCTATATGTTTTCTGCTCAATCTAAATATCCTTTCGTTTAACGCTGGAAAATTAATGGAAGTTTAGACGCAGTAAAAGGTAATAAGTAAGCCCGATAGCACTGCGCAAATTTTTCAGAAGACACAATTGTCCGGGAGAATATTCTTGGAATACTAAGTTTTCAACTTCATCAAAGTAGAATCATACCGTGCTGTCAAGTTCTTCATCAACTCTTCAACAGAAAGAATTTCGTTTATCAAACCCGAGCTTTGCCCGGCTTCCAACATTCCTTCTTCTTCATTTCCTTCAAAGATTCCCGAACGTTCACGTTTTTCGCCGAGAAGTATTTTTAATTCTGCTTCATCAGCTCCGTGTAATTCTGCCTTACGAACTGTTTCGCTCCATTCATTTTTGATCAAGCGCGCCATACCAATCTTCTTAAGAACTAATGTTGTGTCGTTATCTTTTGCGGATACAACACTCTTCTTGTATAAATCGCTTGCGGAGGATTCAAACGTCGCGGCAAAGCGGGTTCCAATTTGTACACCTTCGGCTCCGAGAGATAGCGCGGCCGCAATTCCTCTTCCGTCTGCAATTCCGCCGGCAGCAATAACCGGAATTTTAACTGCATCAGCTAATTGTGGAATTAAGCAGAATGTTGTAATCTCATCCGGCCCGTTATGTCCGCCCGCTTCAACACCTTCTCCAACAATTCCATCGCAGCCAACACTTTCAGCTTTCAACGCTTGTTTAATATTTGAGACTACATGGATTACGGTTGTATTGTGTTTCTTCAACAAATCAATATGCCTTCCGGGATGACCGGCGGCAGTAAAAACAATCTTTATTTCCTCTTCAATTACAGTGTTAATTAAATTAACTGCATCGCCTCGCAGCAGTGGAATATTAACGCCGAATGATTTGTTTGTTGCGGTTTTGCATTTATTAATATGCTCGCGAAGCAAATCGGGCTTCATTGAACCGGCGCCGATTAATCCTAGTCCGCCATTATTTGAAACTGCCGAAGCCAATCTCCATCCGCTAACCCAAACCATTCCGGCTTGAATGATTGGATGTTCTATGTTGAATAGTTGTGTAACTCTGTTTTCAATTTTCATCCTAAACCCTTGTTAAAAGCAAATCCAAAATCTTAATTCCAAAATCTAAAATCCAATTGTTTGTTTAGCGTAAACCTATTAATTAAATTCGCATTGTTAAAAAAGGAAAGCATATTTCTTGAGGGCAATAATACCCGCAGCCGGATTCGGCACACGATTAAAGCCACACACATTTTCTCTTCCTAAAGTACTGTTAAATGTAGGCGGCAAGCCAATACTTGGTCACATCATCGATAAACTAATATCCGAAAAGATTACTAGGGCAACATTTGTTGTTGGTTATCTTGGTGAAAAAATTGTTGAATATGTGCACAATGAATATCCGGAACTTGAGGCAAGCTTTGTTACGCAAGAGATTGCTCTTGGTCTTGGTCATGCAATACAAATGGCAGTACCAACTTTTGATGATGAGGAAATTTTCATCATCCTCGGCGATACAATCTTTGATGTTGATATTCATTCTGTTTTTGAAAAAAAGATTAGCTCGCTTGGAGTTAAAACTGTTGATGATCCTTCACGCTTTGGAGTTGCAGTTTGTGAGAACAATAAAATTGTTAAGCTGATCGAGAAACCTCAAGAACCAATATCAAAACTGGCTTTGGTCGGTTTATACTATATCAAAAATTCAAAACTTCTTGTTGAGTCTCTTAACGAACTGTTTGACAAAGAAATTAAAACACGCGGCGAATATCAGCTGACAGACGCGCTTCAGTTGATGATTGAAAAGGGAGAGACTTTCACTACTTTTCCCGTTGAAGGATGGTACGATTGCGGTAAAAGCGAAACGTTGCTTTCTACCAACAAGTATATACTCCAGACAAAGGGAACGAATAGAAATATTAAAGGGTGTACAATTATAGATCCGGTTTACATTTCGGATTCTGCTACTGTGGTTGAGTCAGTCATCGGCCCATTCACAACAATTTCAGAGCATTGTGTTGTAAAAGAATCTATAATAAAAAACTCAATTTTGAGTCCCAGCTCTCTAGTTGAGAGGTCAATGCTCGATAATTCAATAATAGGAATGAATGCAATCGTAAAAGGCAATTACAAAAAACTGAATGCCGGCGATTCATCTGAGATAGAATTTTACTAAAAACTAATAGAGGTATTAATGTCATACTTATTCACATCCGAATCTGTTTCCGAAGGGCATCCGGATAAAGTCTGCGATGCGATTTCCGACGGCGTTCTTGATGCCATCTTCAAACAAGATCCAAACGCACGTGTAGCTTGCGAAACAATGGTAACAACCGGGTTGGTTGTTGTTGCCGGCGAAGTTACTACAAGCGCTTACGTGGATGTTCAAGCGATTGTTCGCAAAACAATAAAAGAAATTGGCTATACAAAAGCAGAATATAAATTTGATGCCGATTCATGCGGCATCTTGAATGCAATTCACTCACAGTCACCCGATATTGCTATGGGTGTTGATAAAGGCGGTGCCGGCGATCAAGGAATTATGTTCGGTTACGCTTGCGATCAAACACCGGAATTAATGCCGATGCCGATCGTTTATGCTCATAAGCTCGTAAAGAAACTGGCAGATATTCGTAAGAAAAACATAAAACTTATGCCTTACTTACGCCCAGATGCTAAATCTCAAGTTACTATTGAATACGACAGCAACAACAATCCGCTTCGTGTTGACGCTGTTGTTATTTCTACCCAGCATGATGGCGATGTAAGCCAGAAGAAAATTAAAGAAGATGTAATTGAACATGTAATTAAGAAAGTTATTCCGGCAAAATACTTAGACAAGAAAACTAAATACTATGTTAACCCAACCGGTCGTTTTGAAGTTGGCGGACCACATGGTGATAGCGGATTAACAGGAAGAAAAATTATTGTAGATTCTTACGGCGGATGGGCACCTCATGGCGGCGGCGCTTTCTCCGGTAAAGATCCAAGCAAGGTTGATAGAAGTGCAACCTATGCAGCTCGCCACATTGCAAAGAATGTTGTTGCAGCCAAACTTGCTAAAGAATGTTTGGTACAAGTAGCTTATGCAATTGGTGTAGCTCAGCCGGTTTCTGTTTATGTTGATACAAAAGGCACAGGAGTTATACCGGATGGATTGCTTGGCGAATACATCAATCAAGAAGTTGATTTAACTCCTCGCGGCATTATCGAGAGATTAAAACTGCGCAGACCGATCTATCAAAAAACTTCTTCTTACGGTCATTTCGGACGCAACGATAAAGATTTCACTTGGGAACAGTTGGACTTAGTTCCGTTGTTTAAAAAATTATTATAACGAATAGGATATAAAATGAGCAAAGTAGCAGAGACAAAAACTCTGGATTATAAAGTAAAAGATATTTCCCTAGCAGAGTGGGGAAGAAAAGAAATAGAATTAGCTGAAGCTGAAATGCCCGGCCTGATGGCGCTTCGTAAAGAATTTGGCGCAACAAAACCTCTTAAAGATGCGCGCATTGCGGGCTGCCTTCACATGACAATTCAAACAGCAGTGTTGATTGAAACGCTTGTTGAATTGGGCGCAGAAGTTAGATGGTCATCCTGTAATATTTTCTCAACGCAAGATCATGCCGCTGCTGCAATTGCTGCTGCGGGCACTCCGGTTTTTGCCTGGAAAGGCATGGGCTTGGAAGAGTTCGATTGGTGCATCGAGCAGACACTTTTCTTTGGCGATGATAAAAAACCGTTGAACATGATTTTAGATGATGGCGGCGATTTGACCAACATGGTTCTTGATAAATTTCCGGAACTAGTTAAAGGCATCAGAGGAATTTCTGAAGAAACAACAACCGGTGTTCATCGATTGTATGAAAGAGTTGAAAAAGGAACACTTCCTATTCCGGCATTCAATGTTAATGACTCTGTTACCAAATCTAAGTTTGATAACAAGTATGGCTGCCGCGAATCTTTAGTTGATGCGATCCGCCGCGCAACAGACTTAATGATGGCTGGTAAAGTTGCAGTAGTTGCCGGTTACGGCGATGTAGGCAAAGGCTCAGCTCAATCATTGAGAAGCGCTGGTGTAAGAGTTATAGTAACTGAAATTGATCCTATCTGCGCGCTTCAAGCCGCAATGGATGGATACGAAGTAAAGAAAATGATTGATGCAATTCCGCGTGCAGACATTATTGTAACTGCAACCGGAAACATTGATATTATTTCAGAACAGCATTTTCGCAAGATGAGAGATAAGGCTGTTGTTTGCAACATTGGTCACTTTGATAATGAAATTGATATGGCTTGGCTGAACGAAAACTATGGACACACAAAAGACACGGTTAAACCTCAAGTTGATAAATACAATGTCGAAGGTAAAGACATCATTGTGTTGGCTGAAGGCAGATTGGTAAACCTTGGCTGCGCAACCGGTCATCCATCTTTTGTTATGTCAAACTCATTCACAAACCAAACGCTTGCACAGCT
>CAZEDR010000177.1:0-7123 GCA_964510975.1 uncultured Melioribacter sp.
GTCGCGGATAATCTGCGTAAATCCGCTTAATCCGTGTCATCTGCGTTCTATTCCAGAATTCCTTCTGCTTTGAGTGCCTCAACCAACTTTTCATAACCAACAAACTGCGTACCGCCCCAGCCGCAATTCTTCGCACCCTCAACATACTCTGGAATGTCATCTATGAAGAAATGTTCGTTTGATGGTTTTTGCGTAAACGCTTCAACTGCTCTGTAAATTTTTTCTTCCGGCTTAATCGCTCGTACTTCATGAGAAAGAATGAGCTTATCGAACTGTTGCAAGAACTTCATATGTCCGTAACCATATTTCTTATGTATTTCGTTAGTGTTGGAAAGAAGAACCAGCGTGTAGTCTTGCTTAAGTACCGGAAGAAGCTCTACAACATTTTGGTTTATCGTAAATATATCTGAGAATACCCGGCAGAATTCTTCGGCAGAAATTGTTTCCTCAAGCCATTCCAGCATGATTGAAATGAACTCGTCTTGGTTCAGATCGCCCCGCTCAAACTGCTGATGAATGTGATAATTCTTTGCGTACAAATTCTTAAACTTATCGCCAAGGTTTGGCTTTAGCTTGTTAAACCTTTCCGTAACGGGCGTATAATCAAACGGGATTAGAACTTTACCAAGATCAAAAACAATAACAGAGTATTTTTTCATGCGGAATCTTCCCGGAAATTTTTGTACAAAGATAAATAACGAATTACTTATAACGTTTAATAACAATCCTACAAGGGATTCAATTTTAAACGTAAAGACGCCATATATGGCGTCTCTACAAAAAACGAATGGGTAGACGTTCCGGTGGAACGTCTCTACATTACAATTAATACAACTCTTCAGTTGCTGTTTCCGCTTTCTTTCCGAACAATTTGAAATACAATTTCTTCAAAAATGGAATGAAAGCGTTTTTAACTTCTTCCATCTTAGTATAGACAAGCGGCACAATAATCAAAGTTAAGAAAAGAGACGATGTTAATCCGCCGATGAGTGCCCATGCAAGTCCGCTTTTCCATTCAGCACCTTCACTGGATGAAAGAGCAATCGGCATCATACCAAAGATCATTGTTAATGTTGTCATAAAGATCGGACGAATTCTCATCTTGCCGGCATCAATTAGAGCGTCATGTAAGCTATCACCCTTTGCCCGCATAAAGTTTGTTCTATCTACAAGCAAGATGACGTTCTTGGCCACAAGTCCTACAAGCATAATAATACCAAGCATTGAAAAGATTGTGAGCGGTTCCATTGTTAGAGCCAGAGCAAGCAACGCACCAATCATAGCAAGCGGAATTGAGAATAAGATAACAAACGGATGCAAGAAGGAATCATACAAAGCAACCATAATCATATATGTGAACAAGATTCCGGCAAATAGTGCCAGCAACATATCCGCAAACGATTCATTCTGATTTTTAACCATACCGATAAATGAATAAGTAATTCCTTTGGGCAGTTGGAAATTTTTCATGCGGCTTTGAAATTCTTGAGCAATATTTCCACTTGGTCTGCCTACAGCTTGAGAATAAATAATTACAGACGCGCTTCTTGCTTGCCGGGTTAATTTTGTTGGTCCGGTTGCGCGGGAAACTGAAGCAAACTGTTTCAAATAAATTTGCTGTCCCATTCTGTTTGTGAATGGAATGTTTCCCAGCTCTGCAGTTTTTGAGCGGTCATATTGATCGAGCACAACACGAATATCATATTCGGTTTCACCTTCGCGAAGTTTAGATTCATCATCTCCGGTTAATGCTATACGCAGTGAACCGCCAACTTCCGCAAGTGTTAATCCATAACTCAAGAGTTTGTTTCTATCAATTGAAATTCTTGTTTCGGGATTTCCATCTTCTGAAGAAAGACGAACATCATCTGTACCGGGAATCATTTTTACAATGTTCGCAACTTTCTTAGCAGACTGTAGTACTTCTTCGTAGCTTGCGCCAGTTAGCAATATTTGAATCGGAGTTTCGTTAGCCGTACCGAAAATACCAACTTCGTTAGCTCTAACTTTAATTCCGGGAATAACAGAAAGTTCTTTCTTGATCAGGTTCTTAATTTCTTGAGTTGATCTGCTTCTAGCTTTTCTTGGAATAAGAGTAACTGTAATTTCCGAATAGTTAGCAGTTGAAAATCCAATCATGCCTTCGCTGGAACTGCCAACATTTGCGTTAAGTTTCTGCACTTCCGGAATTTTACCAAGAATACCTTCTATTCTCTGAGAAATTTTATTTGTTTCTTCAATAGGTGTTCCCGGCTTAAGTTCTACGTTAACAACAAACTCTCCGCGGTCAACCTGTTTCATAAATTCCCCACCGATTAATCCGAAAGGAACTAGACCGATTGACGCAAAGAAAAGGACAATAGTGATAATCCAAACTTTGCCTCTATTCTTAAAACTCCACTTTAGCACTTGAATATATTTATCTGTGAAAGCATGAAATTCTTTTTCAAACCATAGCGCAAATCTTCCAAGTATTGTAGCCTTTGTTAATCTTTCCAGTTTACCAAAGCGAGAAGCGAGAAGCGGAGTAAGAGTAAATGAAACAAACAAACTCATCAATGTTGAAATAACAATTACAATCGCAAATTGACGAAGAATATTACCTACAATTCCACCAACTAATGCTAAAGGTAAGAACACGGAAATATCCACAAAGGTAATAGCGAGCGCAGCAAAACCAATTTCGTTTCTTCCTTTTAGTGCCGCAATTTTTCTGTCTTCTCCTTTTTCAAGGTAATGATATATGTTTTCCAAAACCACAATCGAGTCATCTACCAGAATACCTACCACTAGAGAAAGAGCGAGCAGCGTCATCAAGTTCAAAGAGAAATCGAATGCATAGATTGCAATAAATGTAGAAATAAGAGAAGCTGGAATTGCAAGCAACACTATAAATGAGTTGCGAATACTGTGCAAGAACATTAGCATTACCATAGCTACAAGAATGATAGCTATAGACAAATCTTCCTTAACGGCATTTGCTGCATCTATTGTAAAGATGGAGCCGTCTGCTGCAATTTCAAATTTCAGATTTGAGGAGGCATATTGGTCTTCAATATTTTTAAGTTCTTTCTTAACAAGTCTTGCAACTTCAACAGCGTTTGCATCTGATTGTTTTTGAACGGAAATGCCAACTGTATTTTTGAAGTTAAGACGCAAAATATTGCTGTAATCCTTAATGCCGTCTTCAACTTCGGCTATGTCGGAAAGTTTTACGATTCCGCCTTGCTTTGAAACTCCAACCGGCAACGAACGTAATTCATCAACAGAGCTTAACTTTCCGGCAACACGAACAATAAACTGTCCATCTTGATCTTTTACTTTTCCGGTTGGGAAATCAAGATTAGCAGTTTTGATTGATTGATTTACTTGTAAAATGGAAAGCCCGTATCCTTTCACTTTTTGCAAATCAAGATTTACTTTTATTTCGCGCTGATCACCGCCGATTAATGTTACCTGACCAACACCCGGAACGCGCGATAACTGTGGATGAATTCTATCTTTTACAAATTGATAGAGCAGCCGTGAATCCATATCTGCAGTAATACCCATTCTAAGAATTGGAATTTCATCCAGCGCAAATTTCGTAACGATCGGCGTTTTCGAATCCGTAGGCAGCTTAGTAATAATTTCATTTATTTTTCTTTGCGCATCTTGCAGCGAAAGATCTGTCTTTGCAGACTGCAGCAATTCAATAATAACAAACGAGACACCTTCAAGAGAAGAAGAGCGCACTTCGGAAACTTTATCCATTCCGGCAACGGCATCTTCAATAACTTTGGTTACGCCGGTTTCAACTTCGTTTGGTGAAGCGCCCGGATAGATTGTTGTAATAGTAAGAATTGGCGGAGAAAATTTCGGCAGCAATTCATACTTCAATTTTGAGTAGCTGAAAAGTCCAAGCGCCATTAAAGCCGCAAACACAACTATAATTAACGATGGACGCTTTATTGATAATTCGGTAATTGTCATTTTTCTAATTCCTTTTACTTATTGAGAATCGCAACTTTAGTGTTATCCACTAAATTGTTCTGACCATTCACAATTAAAACTTCGCCTACGGTTAAACCGCCGATAACTTGAATATCTGTTCCGGATTCGGTTCCAATAGTTAGATTTCTGAGTTTAGCTATTCCATTTTCCACTACAAATACTTGCGGATTTTTAACACTTCCAACCAAAGCCGAACGCGGTACAACAATTGCATCTCTATCTTTCATAGAAGAAAATTCTGCTCTAACAAACATTCCCGCTTTCAATTGATGCGCGTTTTGATTTACGATTGAAATTTCGGTTGGATATGTATGTGCTTCATCAGACTTGTTGCTGATAGATTCGATTCTTCCGCTGAAGACAACACCTGGATAAACATCTGCAATAACTTTTACTGCATCGCCGGTTTTCAAAACCACCGCATCAGTTTCGGAAATATTCACTTTTACTTTTACGCGTGAAATATCCACCACGTTAGCAACAAATGTTGGTTGAGGTGCGCCCTGAAGCATAACACCAACATCTACGTTTCTCATTGTAATATATCCGGAAATTGGTGTTTTAACTTTTGTGTCTTCCATCTGTCTTCTGGCAACAATGTAATTTGCTTCCGCCATTGCAGCGCCAACTTTAATTTGTTCTAACTGACTATCGGTAACTGATTTTTCTTGATAGAGCTTTTCGAAGCGTTCATAATCCTTTTTAGCTTTAATCCAATTTGCTTCGGCGCTCATCAATGCAGCCTTTTTAAGTTCATCATCCACTTGAAGCAGAACAGAACCAGCTTGTTTGTAATCTCCCACTTTTGCGTAAACCGCAACTACTTTGCCGGATGTTTCCGACATAATATTCACATCGTTGTTAGCATAAACGGTTCCGGTTATAGAAAGCTGCGAAGTAAGATTCTTCTTTACAACGTTTTCTACGGATACGTAATAAGTAATATCAATTCCGCCGGAAGTATTAGCGGCAAGTTTCTTTTTATTGATTGCCAGTATTGTTACAATTACTGCGAGCACTACAACAACACCAACAATTGCTTTCCAGTTTTTCATATATATTTCTCCAGATATTTTAATTCTTATTTACCAATTGATTTATCAAGTTTTGCTTTAGCTAGTTCGCAATCTACGGTTGATGCAGAAAGATTCGTCTTTGCACCAATCAAAGCTGTTTCAGCGTCAATAACATCCGCACTAGTTGCCAAGCCGCTCTTAAACTTATCTGCTGTAACACGCATGTTTTCTTCCGCTTGTTTAACTGTTAACTCCGCGAGAGTAACTTTTTTGTAAGCTTGTTTCATGTTCAGATAATTTTGAGTTACCTCAAGCGTAATTCCATCTTTAATCATTCCTAATCCGTCTTTAGCTTGCGCGGCTTGCGCTTCAGCTTGGTCTGTTTGATGCGCTGTCGTCATCCAATCCCAAACATTCACACTTAAGTTTACACCGGCATCCCAAGTTCCATCAAACTTATTTTGAGTAGGCATAATTCTTTGGTTGGGTTTGCTGTAGTAATAGTTGCCGTATAAACTAACTTGTGGATACCAAGACGATTTAGCCAAAGTTATTCCGGCTTCGCTTGCCCTAACTCTCGCATCAGCTGCTTTCACTTCCGGTCTAATCTGTGTAGCATCTGTAATCAGTTTTTCAACTTCATCAAAATTAGATTCTGTTAGTTTTGCATTAGAAGCAATTGCTATTTGTGTGTTCAGAGCAATTCCAATTGTGCTGTTAAGCGCAACCATTGCAAGTTTAACTGCATTCTCAGCTTCAATTTGTTGATACATTACATTCGATAGCTGAACGTCTAATTTCAGAATGTCGTTCTTCGTCATCATTCCGGCTTTCTCTAAATTCTTTGCATCTTCAACGTGAGCCTTAATCTGATCAACAGTTTCATCCATCACTTTTTTGAATTGAGTTGCTTTGAACAATCCCCAATACGCGTTCTTAATATTGAAGACAAGTTCGCTTCTATCTTTGTTGTATTCTTCATTTGTTGCATTGGAAAGCTGCTCGTTCATTTCTATGTTACCAACCAAGCGGAAGCCCGTAAACAAAGGCTGAAACAGAGATGCTTGTGCGCCCCAAGTATCAAAAATTCCCGGTGCAATTGGAAATGACCCGAAAGGCGTATTAATTACAAACGGATCAACTTTGCTTAGTCTGGTGTAGCGTGCGCTAAGCTTTAACGATGGCAGCCTTAACGTGTTGGCTTCTTTAACTTTTGCTTCGGCTCCTTTCACTTTCATCAAAGATGAATGAAGCATTTTACTGTTCTGCAATCCGGTTTCAACTGCTTGCTCAACAGTTAGCTGAATTTTTTCTTGCGCAAACGAAAGCGATGCGGTTACCAGAATAATTGCAGCAGTTGCAGCTTTAATTTTCCTTAAGATCATACAGTTCCCTCTCCGTAATTATCCATTGTTGATTTATATTTTTTTCTTCCTTCGGTTGTAAAAATTCCTTCAAACAAAATTTTGAGAATGTCTCTAAACGCTTGGTCTGCTGAAATGGGCAGTTTCGCCAGAACTTCCGGATTGATTAAACTGTGGATCGAAGCAACATAGCCCACAACAATTACGCTTGTATTTACATCCTTCCGGAAAATTCCGTCTTCCACACCTTCTTCAATTAATGCAGATAGATGCTTATAAGCTTTCTTCGATCTAAATTCTTCGATGTCTTTCCAAACTTCCGGACAGCATTTCATCAGATCGTGAATCATCGGTCCTTCTAGTTTTGCGGATTGCTTGGCAATAAAGTTCATAAAGTTTTTAAGCTTCTCTATGAAGGGCATTGTTTTTTGTGCCATTAGATTTTCAATGAAGTTATCCACCTCGCACTTATTTGTATGAACAATTTCTTTGAGGATGTGTTCTTTGTTTGAGAAATGCTTGTAAAGTGTTTTTTTGCTGATTCCAAGACCGGAGGCAATCTCTTCCATTGTTACTTTGGAATAACCATACTGCCGGAACATCTCGTCAGCTTTTAAAGCAATCCTTTGTTTTATTTCTTTTTCTTCAGTCATTACTTTTTCCAGTTAATAAAAGCCTAACACCAAAACCCCGGATACAGTTCCATTGGAAACGATATGTGTTTTAGTCGTTTCCAAACTTACAAAAGTT
>CAZEDR010000178.1:0-7113 GCA_964510975.1 uncultured Melioribacter sp.
GTTTCTCTTTACATTATAATTATTCGGTCATGAGGATTTGGCAACTACCCAAATATATTCTCATCTTCAAAAACAGAATTTATGTGATGCTATAAATCTTTTGTAGCACCTCATAATTCAAACTTGCCCGCCGTCCTATTTGGCGGGT
This sequence comes from uncultured Melioribacter sp., assembly GCA_964510975.1. Taxonomy (GTDB): domain Bacteria; phylum Bacteroidota; class Ignavibacteria; order Ignavibacteriales; family Melioribacteraceae; genus Stygiobacter. Next base: position 149 of record CAZEDR010000178.1, read on the forward strand.
TTACAGTCACCTCCAGCGGCAGAACTTGAGAGACACGGTAAACCTTTTATAAAATATTAAAGAGAAGATTTTATTTGTTCGAATGACTTAGGTATCCCAATTATTTTACTATCCGTATTAATTAAAAACATAGTTGGTGTTGCATAGATATAATAATCATTTGATGTTTTTCCATCCCAACCTTGCAAATCAGAAACATTGATAAGCAAAGAACAATGGTTCTTTACGAAGTTTGTCCATTCTTCTTTTTTGTTATCTAGTGATATTGCAAGTACTTCAAGTTTATTCCCCTTGTTCTTTTTCAATTCATTTAATTGTGGCAGTAGTTCTTTACAGTGCGGACACCAACTAGCATAAAATACTATAAGAATCTTTTCAGTGGTTATTTTAGAAAGGTCTATTTGTTTTCTATTTAATTCCGGTAAAATAATATTTGGTACTGTTGCGCCTATTTTGAATAGCTTAGCATGTTCAATTCTTCGCTTTATCAGTCCTTCTGTTTTAACATCAAGACACAGATCATCTTTTATAACATAATTTTCTACTATATAATCCAGCACTTGGTCAAAACCGAATTTCTTAAAGCCATCAATCAAATATTCCGTTATGTGTTGATACACAACCTGGTTTACTTTTGCTTTGTTTAGCAAACTATCAACGGTTTTCATAAATTCTTTTTCAAGCAGTTCTTTTGGCAGCTGAGGATTTCTAAAATAAGTAAGGTATTCTATTGTCTTATTGGTAAACAAGTCTGAATTAATAAGCGAAGCGTCACTAAAGTTCACGTAATCGAGCGCATGGGATTTTAGATAGTCTATTTGTTTTTCTAACGGTATATCTGAATCTATTACCGGCAGTTGAGATGATTGAATATACTTTGCCACAAATGCTGTTGGATCTTCTTGAGTGGTTATGTTTACAAACTGTAAATATTCGCTTTGTAATTCATTAAGCCGCTTTTTTGTTTCTTTGTAATAAATATCATCTTGAGGGAAACGGGCTATTATTAGCTGCAATAATTCTGTTTTTATTTTATAAGTTTTGTTAAGCCTTAAGAATGTATAGAACAGTTTATTACTTTCTGATTCTATTACCTTAAGACTATCAAGTACATATTTTACGTCAGTGCTAATTTTTACATCTTTTCCATCGTTTACAAAATCTATCCATTTGTTGTGTGTGAATGAAATACGGTTCAATCCACTTTTTAATTTTTTGTTCAAAAGTAATTGTGTATCGTAATTTATATTTACAGAATCAAGTAGTGTTGTTATATCACCTATTGCATTAGAAAAATATACTTTCCCTATATAGTCTTTTATTCTTAGCTCAATTGATTGAGCAATCATATTAGAAATTGAAAGCAAAAATATAATCGTAATAGTTTTAATCATTGAACAATTATAGTGTTAATTTTCTTACAAAATCCTTTAATCTTTTACGCAACGTACGCTAAATCCAAAATTCTTACTATAACTACCCATGGCAATGGTATTATTATTACTATATAGGTGATAATTATAAGAAGAGCTGCTGCCATTTTGCGCTGTAGTCCAAAAACCAGTAGAAGTTCCAAGATTCAAAAAAGTGTTTAATGAGTAATCCAAATAACCAGCAAGTAATGCGGAAAATCCACTAGTATTTGTACCAGTTCCTTGACCGATTGCTTTCAACCCATTACCACCGACTGGAAGAAATCCGCTTTCTAAGCCAGTAGGTAAATGCCATCCAGTAGGGCATATTCCCTGAATATTTCCACTTAGAAAAACAGCTGTTGTATTTGTTGCACCATTAAAATACTGAACCGCCTCCGCCCATTGATATAGACCTCCATAAGTTGAACAATTAGATGAATTGTTATTATAACAGTATTTTTCAATAACAGCGTTATTCCATTGATTTGAGTTAGACTGAATCATTGATCCGACATCAAGATTTTCTTTTAACCAACACAGGCTGCCAATTAGAACAGTATTATAGATTTTGCCGGAATAGGTAACAGTGCTTGTACCACAAGTAAAACCAACATTAGTGAGTGTCATTTCAGATATATCGTTTACTTGGAATTCTAATGTTGAGTTATCTGTTTTCTTTATTGTCATTTTGGTCTGCGAAAATATTACGCTTGTTAATGATAGAAATAGAAAAGCATAAATTATTTTTCTCATTTTTCCCTTTACTTAAGATTTTCTTATATATTTAATTAATCTTTTATGCATCGTAAACTGAAGGCATTGTATTTTGTATCAGTATATTGTGAAATTCCCGACCACATTGTATCTAAACTAGTGATAACTGCTCTAGTATTATCGTTTTGTGATTCTTTCGAATGCCAAAAATAGGTTATGTTGTTAATACTGGTGAATCCATAATCAGAATGAAAGTTTCCGCCTAATAAAGCAGAAAACCCACTTGTGTTCGTACCAGCTGAGCCACCAGAACCTTGCCCTACAGCCTTAAGTGCATTACCGTCACTATTAACAGTAGTTTTTAATAATTCAAATTCAGTCTGTGTCGGGATATGCCAACCATCTGGGCATATTCCCTTGGTCCCTAATGTTGTAACATATTGCATAGCTTCATCCCATTGGTATAAGCCACCATAAGTTGTACAATTATTTGGGTCGTTGTTATAACAATATTTTTCTATTGTGCCATTATTTGTTTGGTTTTGGCTGCCTTGTATCATCGTTCCAACATCAAGGTTTTCTTTTAACCAGCATTGGCTACCAATTTGCACTGTGTTATATGTTTTACCAGAATAAGTAACAGTGCTTGTACCACATACAAAAGTGTCAAAAGTAATTTCTGCAATATCTGTAGTTAGTATCTCAGTAACAGAATTATCTGTTTTGGTAATTGAGAGTTTGTATTGAGCAAATAATGCATTTGAAAATATAAAAAGAGAAATTGCCAGTAATATTTTATTCATATTAAATCCTTGATAAATTTTTTCGATGCTTCATTAATCCTTTATACATCGAATACTCATGCCACTTAAAGTTCCACAATCCACTAATTGAATAAAGGAATAGTTATACGACAATTCCTTGGCTAAGGTATTATCCCATACGTAATCGGGTGTGGAAAGTAAAAAATATGTGTATTGGGTTATTCCACTATAATAAGCATTTGATTGGCGATAACCACCAAGCATAGCCGAAAAACCACTTGTATTGGTTCCGATACCGCTACCAGTACCCTCGCCAATCGCTTTTAATGCGTTAGCATTATTGCTTATTGAATTTTGTAAAGAAGTAAAATCTGCTTCTGTTGGAATGTGCCATCCAACTGGGCAGATACCTTTTGTATCATATTTTGTTTTATAGTCCAATGCTTCATTCCAAAGGTATAATCCTCCGTAAGTAATACAATTAGCTGGCAAATCATTATAACAATATCTCTCGATGATCCCATTATCAGTTTGGTTTGTTGCCCCATTAATTCGCGTGCCAATATTCAAGTTTTTCGCAAACCAGCATTGACTACCAATTTGAACAGTTGGATATGTTTCTCCCCCATATAGTACAACATCTCCGCAAGTAAATGGTGTGGTAGCTGTATTTAAAAATGTAATTTCATCAATAGATGATGAAACAGAATAAGTAGTACCGGTACCTTGTTTAATTTTTACATTGTATGTCTGAGCAGAAACAAAATTGATGCTAACAATAACAATTATAATTATTGCGATTCTTTTCATAGTCTCCCCTACTTCATTATTATCATTTTAATGGAACTAGTGTAATTAGCAGAACTCATTTTGCAGAAATAAACACCGGTGGCTAATTTATAGTTGAGAATTGAGAATTTAGAATTATAAGAACCGGCTTGCTGATATTCATTTATAAGTGTAGCAACTTCTCTTCCTAATACATCATATACTTTTATTGTTACTATCCCAGCAACCGGAAGCTGGTAAGAAATTGTTGTCTCCGGGTTAAAAGGATTTGGGTAATTCTGGGCAAGTTTAAACATTGTTGGTGCTTCTAAGGTGACCTCAACGATTTCACTATATTCGTACTTGCCATCAAAATCTATTTGTTTTAGTCTGTACTGAAATTTGTTTTAATCGATACTTTACAATTTCACTTGGTGAGTTTGAATCTTTGAACGAATATTCTTTTGGGGAGTTACTGTTTCCATGTCCTTGAACGAACCCAATTTTCTCCCAGCTATTAGCATTAAGCTGTAAGCTTTTAGCTAAAGGCTTATTGCTTACTGCTGACCGTTCTATTTCAAACCCGTAATTGTTTACTTCCGTTGCAGTTTCCCATTTCAGAATTATTTGATTATCGTCAATAGTGTAGGAAAAACTTACGAGTTCAACCGGTAATGCAGAGCCTCCGTTACTTGCGCCAAAAGTTATGGTAGAAATATCTGACATAGCTTCAGAGTGAACGGTTAAATCAGTATGCAAGAAACTAATATTACTTCCTTCGAAAGTAATCTTTGAGAGTTGGGAGAGTTCAACGGTTTTCTTTGAACTGTTTGTGAATAGCACATTAAGATAGGTTTGTGCATCAACTACATTCGCACTTAAAAGCCATCCAATAGTCAATATTATAACTGTTAGCTTTTGTTTCATTCAGCCCTCTATGAAATAATAATCTGTTCATAAACTTTTTTCTTCAGCTGTTGGGCATTTCCCCCCTTAATGCTACGGATAACTGCCTGAAGAAGACGACATAATTGCTTTTTTCAACTTAACACACTTAGATTGGAATTTATACTACTTAAATAAGTAGTTTTTGAAGAGAATCTATCTGCTTTCATTTTTCGCTAAACCTAATTGCTGCTTCTATTCTGTTTTTCACTTTTAATTTTTTATAAATACTCCGCAAATGGTGGTTCACTGTATGAGAAGAAATGCAAAGCAGTTTGCCTATTTCTTTATCTGATAAACCATGCACGAGTTGAGAACATATTTCCTCTTCCCTTTCTGTAATCCTCTTTCTTAATTCTAGCTTTTTATAATATCTGTGTTTTATATCAGCGAGTATAATGGCTGCTATTTGCGGTGCAACCGGTGCCCCACCTTGGTTCGCAAAAGCTATTGCCTTTAGTATATCATCATTTGCCGTATCGTATTGAAGAAACCCTATTACACCTTTTTGAATCGCGGCAATTAAAAACGAATACTCATATTCCTTCGAAATAATTATGACCTTCGTACTCTTATTGATTTGAATAAGCCAGCTAATAAATTCCATACTATTTTTGTTAGGACTCTGTATGTTGAATATTGTTATTTCTGTAGTAAGACAATGCAATTCCTTCTTTGCATCTCTAATTGTTTGATATACTCCTTTTACCTTAAAATTCCTTTCAATTGATAAAGCTGTTATCAACCCTTTCGGTAGTTCACAATCAAAACTTATTAACGTAAGAGATATTGCTGCTGTCATTCACTACACTGCTTATTCAATAAATAATTACTAAAAAGATTATTACCCCCATTATTTACACGCATCAGTTAGCTTAAGGTTGCATTCATTCACATATTTTTTCTTTTTTATATATTAAGGCAACTAACTTTCTACTTATACGTGTAATGATTGCCGGTAAAAGCGAAAATCAAATAATAGAGGCTATAAAGGCTGGTTCAGAGTCTTCCCTAAAGATTTTGGTGAATCATTACGATAAAAGACTCAAATACTATGTATGTTCCGTTTATAAACTCCCGGAAGAGGATGCAGAGGACATTATTCAAAACGCGTTTATTAAGTTTTATAAAAACATAAACAAGTACACTTTCGAGCATAGTTTCTCAACATATATTTATTTCATTGTGAATAACGAGGCAATTACAGCAAAAAGATATTATAAGAAAGTGTTTCTCTCATTCGACGAACTGTTTTTCCATTCCAAATCAAATTCGGTTTCAATTTTTGAAAACAAGGATACTTTTACCTTTCTACTTAATAGGTTGATAAAAAAGGATCGTGAGCTAATCGTATTAAAAGATATTCAAGGTTTTAGTTATGATGAGATTTCTGTAATGCTAGGTATTAAAGTCGGTACTCTAAAGTCGAAACATTCAAGAGCTAAATGTAAATTGCAAGAAATAATTAAAAAACTTCATTTATGAACCGAGGATATTGATTATGGCAAATATGAATGACGATGAGAAGTTAAATTTCGTACTGGATAAGATGAGAAAGGAATCTGCTGAAACAAAAGTTTCGCCGGAATTCTCTGATAACTTTCAAGATAAGCTGGACAAACTGAATCAGAAAGCTCCTTTCTTTCAGAACTCAAAGCTAGTTGCTGCAAGTGTTTTTTCTCTAGCTCTGATTTTTGTGACTATTTATTTAGTTAAAGACCTCCATACTTCTAAAAATGATAATTTGAAAACCTATCAAACTGATAGTTTGGCTAAAGATATAAACAACAATGAAGTCGCAGAGGGTTCAAAACGAACGGAAGATTTAGTCGCCTCAATCTATGATGCAAAGAATTTTGAGGATAATTCGGTTCTGTCCAATTATTACGGCCAGATGCGGAGCGGTGTTGATTGTCAAATATCAAGTCCAGCTTTGGGAAAAGTTATTGTGTATAGTAATCAGACTACAAAAATTGAGTTTGTTGGGAAGGTAAATACAAATTCCCCGGAAGAGATTAAATTATTGCTCAAAATCTATCTAGGTTCAAATCAAGCATCTGTTAGAAATCTAGAATTGATTACAGATAAGAATGGTAATTTTTCAGCTGATGCATTCTTTGAGTTGCCCGGGCAATACAGTTGGAAAATTGTATATGCGGATGAGATAGCAGCTGCGGGAAATTTCTTTTTAGGCAAACTTCCCGCAAAATAATTGTCACTTCATCAAAATAAATTTCTTTGTTTCGTTGTAAGTGCCGCTTTGTAAGCGGTAGAAATATATTCCACTAGGTATCTCTCGACTGCGCTCGAGATGACGTGCATTAAATGCAACAGTGTAATTTCCCGGTTGCTTGTACTC
>CAZEDR010000179.1:0-7090 GCA_964510975.1 uncultured Melioribacter sp.
AGATTTTTGTTGAACAAATGACCGAGCATCACCATTCCATCGTAACCGTTTGCAAACAAAGATTTATAAGGTGTTAATTCTGCTTCGCTCCATGTATTGGTAATATCTGTAAAGCCAAGATGAGAATCTGTGTTCGCGCTTCCATGTCCCGGGAAGTGTTTTAAGCTGGTGAGAATTTTCTGCTTGTTGAATTCATCTATAAACCATTTTGTGTGATAGTAAACAGAGTCGGGATTTTTCGAGAAACTTCTTTCCAGTTTTCCAATTGCCGGACTTGCTGGATTCACATTAACATCTGCAACCGGTGCAAGATCAATATTAAAGCCCCCATCTTTTAACCACTTAGCCATAATAGCGGCGGTTCTTCTCGTTGAATCTTCTTTTCCATACACTCCAAGTCTGTATGCCGAATTAGTTGCTTTATACCCGTTGCCGGCAGATAAACGCGCTATTCTTCCCCCTTCTTGATCCACTGCAATAAATGGTGGAGTCTTTGCGAACATCTTTATTGTATCGTTAAGCAGTTTTACTTGTGCAGGACTTTTAATACTTCCCGCAAATAAAATTATACCTCCAAGATTCCTTTTCTGTAAATCTACTTTAGTTGTATCGTGCAGTCTTGAGCCGCTAAAACTAGCCCAAATCATCTGGCCGATTTTATCTCTTAATGTTTGTGCTTGAAGATATAGTGATGTTGAAACGAAACTGATTAGAAAAAAGAGAAAAACTTTGGTGGAAATAGATTTCATATTTACTCTGAAATTACCATAACTGGAACAAAATCATTACAATTAAATACCGCGGGGAAAAATTAGGCTTTTTTCCTTTCAAGAAAAATATTCCATGCCTCTTCTTTGAGTTCTTTGTGAAAACCTTTGTGCTCTTTGCGGTTAAAAGCAACCCGCAGTAAGCGCAAAGCAAGCACTAAGGGACACAAGGGAATATTTTTATTTGAATGCTTTTCAAAGCAACTTTTTGACTAAAATTGCATCTGTTTAGAAAGATCATTTTGGCGGGCAGCTTGAAAGAAAAGATTATTGATTTTACTCTTATTTACAACAAGTATAAAAAACCGTTATATAATTATTTGTTCAAGATTGTAAGAACGGAAATGCTAGCCGAAGACATTATGCAAAATGTTTTCTTAAAACTCTATAACAACATTACCCGTATCCGTCACACCGAGCTTGTTGAGGTGTGGATTTTCCGTACCGCGCGCAACGAGGCTTATTCTCATTTCCGTAAAACCAAAAACAGAATTGAAGAAGACATTTCCAATTATGAATTAAAACTTTCCTCTTCAAATTTCGTAAACGATTTTGAACAGCAAGAACTTACAGATTTGATTGAAAATGAACTAAAGCAAATGGATCCGGCACAAAGTGAAGTTTATTTTTTAAAAGAGTACAGCAATTTGTGCTATAAAGAGATTGCCGAAATTATGGAAATAACGGAAGACCTTGTACGAAGCCGGATTTTTAAGGTAAGACAAAAACTAAGAACAGCAATAATAAAATTTGAAAGAGGTTAAAATGAATTGCGACGATATCAAACTTATGATTAGCGAATATCTTGATGGGGAGCTGAGCAAAGAAAAGGAAGCTTTTTTGTTTACGCATCTTTCTTCATGCGGCGATTGCCGTGAAGAATTTAAGATGCAGAATTCAATTCAGCACCAGACAAAGATAAACCAGAAAGAAGTTTCCGATAATTTTGAAAAGAAACTCTTTAACGAGATCGAAAAACAAGAAAGAACATTTGCTCACCGCTTCATAACAAAACCGACACCGGTTTACATTAACTATCTGCTTGGAGCAATCGTTATCGCAATCACTTTGTTTTCGTTTATGCAGACCGCTTCTTTGCGCAATGAATTATACGCTTTCCAATTGCGTTACGAAAACTCACTTCAGCAGATTAATTACCAATCAATGCAAATGTACAACATGATGAACAGCTTACCGGCAGTTGAAATCCGGCCAATAAAAACATCAGTTATTAATTAGGGGAAAACACTATGAAAAATTTAATAGTAATAATTAGCGCTTGTTTAATTGTTTTGTTTGCGTGTAATGGTGAAAACAAAAAAACCGAGTCCGTTCAGCAAAAATCTAAAAACGGAGGGGAAAAATATCTTTACTACGATGATGAATTGGATGTTAAATCATCGGCAAAGGTTGATACAGTTGAGTTCAGAAAAGAAATGAGCAAAATTCTTCCTCCTAAAAGAATAGTTGAGCTTTTTGGTAGCGGTTACCAAGTATTTTATATGCTCTTAAAAATTGAGATAAATGGAAACGTAAATGTTTCGTTTTCTCCCCAAGGTGCTTCATGGGTCACCGGATTTGGGCAATTTGAAAACGAATTATTTAAGGAAGAAGTCGAGTTATCCGAAAATTACGCTATAATACCTCAGAACAATGGTGACTCAAAAGCCATTAACATAAAGGAACTTTTTTATTTGAACTTTTCTTTCTTCAATAAAGTATTTAAAGCATCTGCCGGAAGTTTGAACGGAAAAATAGTCAGATCAGGGAAGGTATTTCTGCTGGATATTAATGTAGAGGATAATGGAAACATTATTCATCCTTGGACTATTCAAGAAATAAGTGTTTCCAAATTTCGTCCGCAACTTAAAAATAATCTTGGCAGGGAATATTACATGGGCTTTTTTCCAGCAATTCTGAAAGACGATTACAAATCACTAAAAGACAAAGTTGTGTTCCCTCTGCAAGCTATTAATAGAGGTGTTACAGGCAAAGTTTTGGTAAAGTTTTTTTTCGAAGAGGATGGGAAATATGCGGGGTATCAACTTATTAAGGGGTTAGGTTATGGATGTGATGAAGCTGTGATTAAAGCTATCAATGATTATCCTCTTGCTAGCCATCCTTCAGGTGAAAGAACAACGCTTATTCTCCCATTTAATTTTGGTCCCTCAAATAAAACAAAAGTTGATTTATTTGTGAATTCTTTTATACATGACTCCCGCGCGAATTACAATAAGCTAAAAATGGAAATTGGAAATAAGCAGACCAATGATTGGGTTGTTAAAACCAAATTTCGTGTAAGCGTTATGTTAGATGGAGAAGTGATATTTTTTGATAATGTTGCAACTGTGCCTCTAAACGATCACGGGCTTCAATATTACTTTGGTGGTGATAAAATTAAACCCGGTGAACATGAATACAAAATTTCAATCGATCCGGAAAATGTTTTGAACGATGTTGACAGAAGCAACAATATTGTACGGGGGAAATTGGTAATAAAATAGCAGATTGTTGTTTATTGCCTTAGGGGTTACCAAAGATCCCCGCATTGCGGGGTTCTTTGTGTTAAACATTCTTTCCGAATCGAAAGTTATACTCTAAGATGAGCACATCGGCAGAGCTGCAGTTATGTTTTTATTTGACTGAACTAAATGGAAGCCAAACTGTGAATACAGACCCCTCATTTGGTTTACTCATAACACTAATTTTTCCATTCATAAGGTGAATGGTTTTTTGAGCTATAGTTAAACCGAGTCCAAATCCCTCATAGTTTCTGTTATAACCTTCCGAGGCTTGCCGGAAAGCTTCGAAAATAACTGATTGATCTTCTTCGTTTATACCTATTCCGGTATCGCTAATTCTAATTAATATGTAGTCCATATCGTTTTCAATAGCATAATCCAGTGTAATGTTGATTTCACCCTTGATAGTATATTTGATTGCATTATCAACCAGATGATTCAGTGTTTGAGTGAAATAGTTTTCTTCCGTTGAAACCATTATCTCTTCTAATGATGATTCGAAATTGAGATCAAGAAATTTCTTATGCGCCTCGGGAGTAAACAGTTTAACCGAACTATGAATAAGTGGAATTATGTTTACTTTTTTCATTGCAAAGTTGAGATTAGAAGATTCCAGATGCGATAATAGAAGTACGCTTTCCAGAGAGTTTAATAATCTCTTTCCGCCGCTTTGTATTGCGTGAACCATTTCCAGTTGTTCTTTATCAGTCAGATCATATTCTAGTAATTCGCTAAAACCTAGAATCGAAATTAGAGGCGTTCTAAATTCGTGACTCATATTTGCAAGCAGTGATGATTTTGCCTTCTCGGCTTTTTCTACTTTTTCTTTTGCGGATAGAATCTGCAGTTCGGCGTTTTTTCTTTCAGTAATATCTTCTTGCACCGCCATGTACTTGATGTTTTCGTTTCTTGAATTCTTGATTGGTGAAATGTGCGTTGAGACCCAGAAAAGTTCACCGTTCTTCTTTTTCATCAAATGCTCACCGCTCCACAACTTACCTTCTCTTACAGCCGAGATAGAAGCCCGGTAACTTTCGGCATCTAGTCCCCTTCCTTTAAAGATAACCGGCGTCCTCCCAACCAGCTCATCAAATTGATAACCGGTTTTTGTAATAATTGCATTATTCACATACTCAATTTTTGCTTCAAGGTTTGTAATTGTTATTAACGAATTGGTTTGCTCAACGGCCGATATAAGCTTCAAATTCTCTTCTTGAGCCTTTTCTCTTTCGGCAATTTCTCGTTCAAGTTCTTTATTAGAGCTTAGCAATTCTCTTGTTCTGTCTTCAACTATAAATTCCAGATTAAATCTGTTTTGCTGAATTTTGTCTTCCATCATTTTTCTTTCGGAAATATCAAGAAAGCTGATGATCTGATAATCATAATTACCAAGCTGAATATCTGTTGCGGCATGAATAATTGGTATTGTGGTTCCTTCGGCATTGACCAGCAATGCTTCTTCTCTGGTAATAATTTCTTCTCTAAACATAGTAGTATCAAAAAACAAAAAGAAGTCTTCTTTATTTCTACCAATTAAGCTCTCCTTAGAAGTTTTAATTAACTGCGCGGCAGTCTGATTAACATCCGAGATTAGCTTTGTTGATTTATCAATGATAAATATTCCTTCATGTATGGAATCGATGATCTTGTGCAAATCTTCAGCACCTTGCTGTAAAGATTTTATTTGGTCCAGTAATGTTGTCGTTCCCCTTTTGTCTACGGCAGTACTTTTTCTGTTTTTAAGCAAAGAGAAATACTTCAAAGTAAAAACCGAAGTAAGAGATGATAAAATTAACTTGCCCTCCTCTTCGAATCCATTCTTTCTATCACAGATCAACAATAGTACAGCGTATATCATTTCGTTTGATTTCAGAGGCGCCAAATGTACAATCTCGTAATTACTAATTTGCTTCTGAATGCTGCTACCGGACATCAATGCTTCAGCTATAAACCCGGCCTCAAGCAGATCATTAAATGCCTTTTGCACTTCAATCGTCCGGCTAGATGTATATGAACCGGTTAGCTCAAACTCAAACGTTGCTGGGTTAAGTAAGAAAAACGAAGACACGCGGCATTTTGTTAAACTGGAGCAATTACGGTTTAGGTGTGAAATTAATTCATCAACGCTTTCGATAGAATCATTAGCATGTTGAATAGAAGTTAATGCCGTGTAAAGTTGGTCATATTTTTCTTTATAATTTTCGGACATAAAGTCACATCAGCATAAGTTTTATAGTCTGAGAATAGTCTTCTAGAAATTTATCTTTTAGAGAAAGCAATATTCCCCGTCTAAGATTCAACACATCCCATACTATTGGATTTGGCTGAGCTATTAGGTTATCACCTCCAAACCCAAAACCAAGTATATGTGCAATAATATTTGCAAGATGCACCGATGCGAGTAGTGGAGTTGTACTTTTAGTTTTTTGTTCGGCGTGATGATTAAATATAGTATCCTGAATAGTTTGCGGAAGTCTCCACTTCTCGGCTAAAATTTGTCCCGCAGCCGCATGATCTATTCCAAACACTTCTTTTTCGGCATCTTTTATAGGACAGTTTTTTTCTACGACTAGATCAACTACTCTTTGATACTCTTTAGCTGCAAATTCAAGAAAGATAATTTTACCTATATCGTGAAATATTCCGGCTAAGAAATAATTTTCAATATTTTTTTCTCCGATTACAATTCCTAGGTTCCTTGTAACAACTCCAACTCCAATAGAGTGCGCCCAAAGATCAACCGGTCGCAATCCCCTAACATTTTTATCCTTCGAAAAAATTTTCATTACGGAAAGTGCAAACACAATATTTTTTACTTCATTATGACCCAGATATATGAGCGCTTGCGAAATAGAATCTATCCTTCCGTGCAATCCGTACAAAGGTGAGTTGGCAACTTTCAAAACCTTGAACGCTGAGGATTGATCCGAAGAAATTATCTTTGTAATCTTCTCGTTAGTTGCCAGCGGATCCTCCATTGCCTCCGAAATCTGAGAATAGATTGTAGGCAATGTTGGTAAGTTATTAACCGAACTTTTTATTCTTTCGCTAAAATCCATTATCTGCCAACCAAAGTTTTTGGTTTCGAAATTATTTGTATGGCGAGATTAAAAAGATCCGACTCATGATCATTCATCGGAGTCCAGTTCATTCTCCGTTTGAGAATTGTCATCGTTTCAAAATCCAAAGTTTTGGTTAAATCAGCCGGTACTACAGTCTCTTCACTTCTAATAATCACAGAGTGTATCCCCCACGTTTTGAAAAGTTTAAGGTGGTTTTCCATCAAAATTGTACCGGCGGTCAGCAGCATTTGTCCGTAAAGATTCATTACCGGTTCGGCAAGTTCTACTCCTACCGTTATATCTGCACTATTAATAGTTTTAACTGCCATAAATTTCCAAGTTATATCACCCTATTATCTGCTTTTTTATTTAAAACTTTAGAATGAGATCTCTTATAAGTGAGGAAGCGTGAGAAATCATATTAGTTAATACACGTTTGCGAACAAGTTATTAACTCACCTTACGCATTAATCAGAATGACGATTTTTCTGTGTGATGTTTCGGGTTTTTTATTACTCAGTGCGCTACAGAGGAGTCACATAGTTACCTCAAAACCGATATAGCAATGAGTATAGAAGTTCTCTGTATCGTCCCTAAAGGGACTTTGGTTTATTTGGCATTCTTTACTTATAGATATTTTATCCCTACGGGATTTTTAGCTCCGTTAGGAGCGACATATTTATAGAATAATGAACACAGTATTTATTAAGTCCCTTTAGGGTCGGTATAAAACAATTCA
>CAZEDR010000180.1:0-4937 GCA_964510975.1 uncultured Melioribacter sp.
GCGTAGATAATTTAAGAAGTTAACCCCGACTTACATTTTCTTGGTTTTGAAGTTTTTCTTACATGCGTACATCTCTCAAAACTTTAGAAAATGTTAGTCGTTTTGGCATTAGCGCTTTTCTAATGACAAATTTGGGTTAACAATACCGGTTGTTGAATTAGATACTTAAAATTGTCAAAGGGAACTTAAAAGCAATTATTCAAAAATTTATCTGCTGAAATCATGTTAAATCAGTTCAATCTGTGTTTCATTTTTAGCTTAAATAACTGAGGTTCCGCACTTTGTGATTTCTTAGTGTCTTTGCGACTTTGTGGCAAAAGAAAGTCTAAGAAATTGAGCCACAAAAGCACTAAGTCACCAAGTTTCACTAAGGAAGATTAATGAAATTCAACTTATGCGTAACTTCAGTTAAATAATTGCTTTTGATTTCATAAAGATTAATTCACACAACTGGTACAATATCTTCCGCTTCTGCCGAAATAATTATATTTAGACATAACAATTAATCTATGCTATGAAAATGATTAGAGCAGCCGGCAAGCGAATTATAACCTTGCTTTTCTTTATTGTAGTTGGTCTTATACATAACAACACCGTTTATTCACAGCAATTTAAGTTTGCGTGGATAACCGATACTCACGTAGGCGGCTTAACCGGCGCAGGTGATTTAACGAATACAGTTAACGACATCAATTTCTTTAACGATCTTGATTTTACAATCATCTCCGGCGATATAACAGAAACCGGAAAGACAAGAGATTTATTAGAAGCAAAAAACATTTTAGATAAGCTACACAAACCATACTATATAATACCGGGCAATCATGACACCAAATGGTCGGAATCGGGTTGTACAAAGTTTGCTCAAATATTCTGCAGTGAGAAATTTGTTTTTGATTATCAGGGAATCCGTTTTATTGGAATGCATGAAGGGCCACTCATGCGGATGGGTGACGGACATTTTTCGCCGGAAGATTTACGCTGGCTTGATTCAACTCTTACAAAGATTACAGACAAAAGCCTGCCTTTGATTTTCGTAACACATTACCCTCTGGATGACCAAATTGATAATTGGTTTGAAGTTACCGACCGACTGAAAAAGTATAATACAGAAGTTGTTCTTTGCGGACATGGACACACAAATCATGCATATAGCTTCGAAGGAATTCCCGGTGTTATGGGAAGATCAAATCTTCGCGCAAAAGAAAACATTGGCGGATATAATATTGTTGAAGTAAGAAAAGACAGCATTACTTATTCCGTAAAAATTCCGGGCCAAACAGCTAAGCCGGTTTGGAATAAAAAACCTATGAAAAATATTTATTACGCTTCGGATACTATTAATTATGCCCGGCCAGATTATTCAATTAACTCAACATATCCCAGCGTTAAACTGAAGTGGAGTTACAAAACAAATTTCACTTTAACATCTGCTCCGGTTGTTTATAAGGAAAATGTATTTGTAACAAGCGGCAGTGGATATGCTTACTGTCTTTCGTTGAATGATGGAAAACTGAAATGGAAATTCAAAACCAATGGCGCTATTTACGGCTCGCCGGATGTCTCAAATAACAAAGTTGTGTTTGGCTCAACCGATCAAAACATATATTGTGTTAACGCTTCCACCGCAAAGCTGGAATGGAAATATCAAACCAACTCCCCAATTGTAGCCGTTCCAAAAATTCACAATGATGCAGTTTTCATTGGTGGAGGAGATGGAAAATTTAGAACGATTAATCTCAATACCGGCAAATTAGTTTGGGAATACGAAGACCTTGGCGAATTTGTAGAGACAAAACCTTTGATATATAATGATAAAGTTATATTCGGCGCATGGGATAGTTACTTATATGCGTTGAATATTAAAGACGGAACGCTCGCATGGAAATGGCAAGGCACCGAAGGTTTTCTCTATTCACCGGCGGCTTGCTGGCCAGTAGCTTCAAATGGAAAAGTATTTATCGTAGCGCCGGATAGAATAGCGACCGCAATCGATGCGGAAACGGGAAAAACAATTTGGAGAACAGATAAACATCAAGTTCGTGAATCAATCGGAATTTCTGAAGATGAAAATTATATTTATGCCAAGGGAATGAGCGATTCTCTATTTGTATTTTCAGCAACTTCCAACGAAGCCAAACTAATCAAAGCAATCGATTGCAAGTTTGGTTACGAAATTGCTCCTTCAATGCCTCAAGAAAAAGAAGGTGTAGTATATTTTGGAACGAAGAACGGTATGGTGGTTGCAATAGACAAACAGAATTTTGAAATAAAATGGAAGTTTAAAACTGGAGTCTCGCTGATAAATACGGTAGCCGCAATAGATAAAGAAAAAGTTATTGTAACAAATATGGATGGCGAAGTGATGCTTATAGAGACAGAAGGTAATTGACTAGCGATTGATCTCTTTAGAATTTTTTCTGTTCAAACTACCCCAATTCGAAAGTAGTTACTCCAAAAATTTTACTCACATCAATATTGGGCTTTTCTTTGGTATACATGCGAGCAGTTTCAAATACTTTTCTCATTTTATAGTTTTCGGCAAGTGCAACGGCATTTAAGTTTACTTCCGGAGTATCGAGATAGATTATAGAACCAACCCCGGCAAAATTACAAGCGGCAACAAACAATGCATTGGCAGTTTCACTATCATTCGCAAACAGTGGTCCAATTTTATAACCTACGTTACACTTTCGAACAGTTGCATAGCCGTTTATTTCACTATTAGCATAAGAAACAAAAGTTTCGGCTTCCGGCAGTTTTACCCATCCGCTCAAGAATTTCGTCCTTAGAGCTGGAAATAGTTTGCAATCATACTTTACTAATTCTTCAAACTGAGCTTCTGAGAATACAGCAATTCCATTTTCGTTGTCAGAGAACGTTTTTGCTATTCCTTCATAACGGATGTTACTGTAAGCAAATTTAAATCCCGATTTCATATAATTCGATTGTTGAGCAACCACGCCATCAAGTCCAACGTTGTGAGTTCCAATATAATCCATCACTTTTTTCCAAATGCTAAAGCCGTAGCCACCTCCGCGAAACTCTTCTTTGACAATATAAAATCCAAGGAAGCCAAAATTTCCATCATAGCTTACAGTAGAGATACACGCAATCGGAATATTATCTAATAAGCCAAGAAAGAATCCGCTTGGATCGGTTTGATAAAAAACAGATGAATCGTGAAGTCCCGGATTCCATCCTTCCTTTTCAGCCCATTTCATGGCAATGTCTTTTACTTCGTCAGATGTCATGTTGCGAATTACATAATCACTCATAACGCGATTCTATATTATTTTTAAGAATTGTGCGATTTATTTGATACTCAAGAGCTGGGTGAATCCAGTAATATCAAATACGTTTTTCACAGTTTCGTTCATCTTTACCAATTCAAGTTTTGATCCACTGGAAGCTATTTTTTTCTGGGTAGCAATAATTATTCGAAGTCCGGCACTGCTTATATAGTCAACATCACCAAAATCCAAAACTAATTTCTCAAATTTATTCACCAAAGCCTTATCAATTTCCTCAGATAATTGATTGCTTGTAATAGTAGAGACAACGGCCGCAATTATTTCAATTAGCTTTTGTTGGTATTACGCTCAAATCATAAACGAACGGTATTTCAAACATAAACTCGGTACCCACTCCCACCTTGCTTTTAACGGAGATTTTTCCGTTAAGCATTTGAATGAATTCTCTACAGATCGCTAATCCGAGTCCGCTGCTGTATTGAATATTAGTTCCTTTGGCTTCAGTTACAAAAGGATTAAAAATTTCCTTCATTTTGCTATCCGGTATACCCGGACCGGTATCCGTAATGCAAATCTGAATTTCATAATTATTGCCGGACAATCTTTTATTAGAGAATGATACTTGAATATTACCACTCTTAGTGAATTTTATCGAATTTGCCACAAGGTTTGTTAGTATTTGTCTGAACTTCACAATGTCGGAAAAAACAATATTTGAATCTTTGTTGAGATTCAATAACTCCAGTTTGAGATTTTTATTTTGTGCTAACGGAATCATCATTGTTACAACGTCGCTCACTTCATCTGCAAGATTAAACAACTCTCTCGAAACTTGGAACACTCCATTTTCAATCTTAGCATAATCAATGAAATTATTAATGGTCTGAAGTAAATCTTGAGTTGCCACCTTTACTATTCGTGAATAGTTTTTTACTTCGTCCATAGTTTTAAAAATATCTTCCGAGGCCATTTCGAAGAATGATATTATAGAATTCAAGGGTGTTCGAACTTCATGATTGATCTTTGCAAGGAGTTCAATTTTGCTCTTCTTCTCATCTAATATTTTTTTATTGAGCTCTTCTTTTTCTTTTTCAGCAATTACTTCTATTGTTTCATTTATTAACAGCAATTCGAGATATTGTGAACTCGGCGAGTGTTCATTTGTGATTACTTTTAGATAAATCTCATTGCCGTCATTCACGTTTTTGATGTGCAGCGGCAACTTACTCGTTGCGTGTATTAAGTTATATAGTTCCTTCCTATCAGATTTTTCGCTTAACAAGTCAACCAAATTGTATTTCTTTTGATCATCAGCTAAATTAAAAATATCGCTTATAAACTGATTGTACGCAATAAGGTTTCCGTTCATATCAATTTTACATATACCAACCGGGGCATTGTTAAATAGGAAGTTATTCTCGGACAACTTTTCGGAGTACATTTTCTTCAGCTTTAGAATTATAAAGCTTGCCGCAATACTAAGCATGCTTATAAGCGCAACATAGATAACTGTTGAGAACAGATTGGGCAACAAGTAAATGCTGGAATCATTCAGTAGAATTGAAAGTGCGAAGAGAAGATTGTAATAAATGGCTACAAAAATTTGATTCCGCGCGTCCCAGCTGAAAATTAACGAAGTAGTAAATATTAATAGCGAAAGAATCTGAATGTTGATAAATAATG
>CAZEDR010000180.1:4947-7059 GCA_964510975.1 uncultured Melioribacter sp.
TGTTGCGGGCAACTTGTAAATAGTGTAAAGGAATGAACTAATTAAAGCAAAAACTATAAAATGAAGAAAAATTGTAATCGCCCGATCCGGTAAATGCCTAAAGGATAAAATAAAAACGATAAACGAACATAATGTGAACAATAAACGCGCGAGATATATATCCAAAACAAAATTGTGAAAGAAATATATTTCAAACAACAGAGACCATGTGCCCGCAATTAAAGATATACCGGCTGTAATTTTTAATGCCCGTATATTATTTTCTTTACTAATATTAGTTATCATACCAAATCTTTACAATTATTGGGGTTGCTCACAATTCCAAGCATTGCCAAAAGACATTTACAGCAACTGAATATTTTTCCAATGTATTGGCTGAAACTTTAGGTTGTGAGTTACCACCGAACAAAGAGCACGCTGAACTGTAATACGAATCACTTATTATGTTTGCCGGGAGTATTTGTTTCGACATTCTAAAGCCTAATTCTATTTAACAAAACGATGGCGAGTATATGATCGCATCTGCCATTCTTTTGTAATTAATATATTCTTTAATGCTGTAATTGTAAATAGCATATTCACTATGCAATAACTCGTGTCATAACAAAATTTGTTGAAATAATAGCAAGCAGGATTAATGTATTTGGAGTTTTTTCTAAGCAGAAACGAACTATAATTGTTCAGTATTCTAGTTTATAGAACACTAGAGCTGCTAACATGGTTAAGCCAACCAAAAGCCTCAGGTATCCATTTCATCAACATTTTTAATCTGGTCGCGGAAAAAAGTGTTTCCTTTTACAAGCCAAGAAATCCCAAAAGCAAATAAGGCAATAGATTCAAAAATTAAGATAGGGTATGTCTTCGATAAATAAGTTTCTCTTAAGAAAACCATGTAGAGAATAATCAGCAAAATTTGGAGGAGCATAATTATTCCACATGCGCGGTAAAGGATGTTCCTCCTTTTCTTTTCTTTACTGATATTGATCGAGTGACGTTTCGTAAACAAAAATATTGAGTTATATGAGAGGGCAAAGAAAAAAATAGTAGCAAACAATAAATGAAGGAAGCCCGATACGTCATCTTCCATTAAGAACATTCCAACTTTTTCAATTTTGAGATATGACATTTTAGTTGGGAAGATTATCATTCCAAGTGCTGAGAAGCCGGCAAGATTGGCTACTGAGTTGTCAATCCTTTCATAACCTTGATAGGAAATTAGGAACAGTGCAACAACGCAGAGAATCCCGACAAAGAAATCGCGCATGTTTGTATAGTAGTAACCGCTTATAGAGCCTTGCAGCATGTGAGGATTTTCAATTAGTCCGCCGATAACTACAACCAATGGTAGCGCAATGCCAAGAACGCCTATTGTTCTTCGCATTGTTAGGTAGGAAACTATTAGTCTTTGTTTTCGAGTCATCAGCATAGCTATAACCGCACAATAAGCTTACAAAACTTAAAAATTTTTTGAAACACTTACCCTAATTAATTGACTGAGTTTGATTCTATAATTAGAACTGGTTTTTGGTAAGGTTCATACTCGCGTTGTATTTAAAAAGAAAATATAGAATATCCGCTCAAGGATTCAATCGTTTTACACTGTTTCTAGATATATTTGTTATGGATTTTTAGCATAGGAGGCAACTATGAAGAGACTAATTCTCATTATTTCAATCATCACATTTGCAGCAACAACCGCTCAGACAAAATTTAACGAACCGCCAAAGTGGGTAAAGGAAGCTGTCTGGTATCAGATATTTCCGGAGAGATTTTGTAACGGCGACACGAAAAACGACCCGACTCCAAAAGATATGGAAGGCTCTTGGCCTTTTTATGTTCCGGAAGGATGGACAATTACTCCATGGACCCATGATTGGTATAAACTCCAACCATATGAAAAGGCACTTGGCAAGAACTTCTATGATATCGTAAACATTCGACGTTACGGCGGTGATCTTCAAGGTGTAATTAATAAATTAGATTATCTGAAGAAACTCGGCGTCACAGCAATTTATCTCAATCCAATTTTCGAATCACCTTCACTTCATAAGTATGACGCAACAATGTATCATCACGTTGATAATAATTTTGGTCCCGATCCCGAAGGTGATA
>CAZEDR010000181.1:0-7048 GCA_964510975.1 uncultured Melioribacter sp.
ATGCGTGGTGAAGAACTTCCTCCGGCAAAGAAAAACGGTTCGCACGATTCATCTCTTCCTAAAGAAGAGGGAGTGCCGGAACATGTGAAATCTTTACTTGATGAAAAGAAAAAAAGAGATACGGAAAAGCCTGCCGAAGCTAATGACTGACGACCGCGGAACAATAAATTACAAGAATGAAATTATTAGAAAGGGAATCCATATGGTTTCCTCTCTATTCCTTTCGTTTATTATTACATCACAAAAGAACTCGCCCTTTATATTTTAATCCCGATGGTACTTTTCTCTTTAACTATTGATTACGGAAGATACTTTTCCAAAACACTGGAAGCGCTTGTTAAAAAAATTTTTGGCTTTATGATGCGCAAACATGAGTGGGACAGCAAAAAGAAAAACCTTAACGGTGCTACTTACGTTTTAATATCCGCGGCCTTTGTAGTTGCGGTTTTCCCAAAAGTGTTTGTGATAACAGCGTTTGCTGTTTTAATTATAGGCGATGTTGCCGCCGCTTTGATTGGAAGGCGTTACGGCAAAACAAAGTTCTTATTCAAAAGTTTACAAGGCACTCTCGCCTTTTTTGTTTTTTCTTGTGTGGTAGTTCTTCTTTCTCCAAAAATTGAAGGCAGTCTCACCGAATATTTAATTGGCTTTGCCGCTGTTGCTGTTGGCGCAATTGCGGAAAATGTATCGGGCACATGGGCCGATGATAATTTTACTATTCCGGTTACTGTATGCGTTACAATGTGGATACTCTATTTAATCTTTCTACCCCAGCTTCCTCTAATTTTACCAAACGTACCAAACTAACTTGGGCATTCTGAGCGCAGCGAAGAATCTCAAACTCTTAGCGACGCGATTTAAAAGTTTCCGAGAGCCTGGCCTTTCACTCCAAAACGACCAACTTAATAGAACGCTGATCTAACGGATTAAACGGATTTACGCAGATTCAAATCCTTGTACATCTGCTCAATCTGCGTTATCTGTGGTCTATCGCTTGTAGTGACTAAGTCTAATGGAAATGTTACATAAAAAGTGAAAGGTTTTAGTGTTGTTAATGTAATCTTGTTAGCATAACTTCGTAGAGTCAATACAAAAGATGCCTTTGCATTCGTACAACCGAGAAAAGGGCAAAACTGTTCTAACACACCAAATGGAGGAGAAAAAATGAAAACCCTAACCGCATTTATTTTAACAATTATTCTATTTACAACAGTTTATTCACAGGAAGAAAAAGAACGTAACTACGCGCTATCGTTTGGAATAGGAGAAAATTTTACACTGCGGAGTTTCAACATGGATTTTGCAGTGAAAAAGATACTAGATGAATGTCACCAGATTCGTTTATTTTTATCACCATCAGTAAGC
The DNA here is from genome assembly GCA_964510975.1 of uncultured Melioribacter sp. Classification (GTDB taxonomy): domain Bacteria; phylum Bacteroidota; class Ignavibacteria; order Ignavibacteriales; family Melioribacteraceae; genus Stygiobacter. Next base: position 1,366 of record CAZEDR010000181.1, read on the forward strand.
AAAAACAACTTTGAAAATACAGTTGTTACTTCACATGGAACTCAAGAGGACAATGAAGACATGGTTGGTTATTCTCTCGGTATTGGCATTGACTATCTATGGCAGTTGGCATCAAAAGACGGATTCGCTATGTATTCTGGTGCCGGAATAGATGGCAGATTTGGCAACAGTACTAAAACTGAAACTCAAGCCACCGAAATTAAGACAATATCTGAAACTACCTTTCAAAACTGGGGTGTTGGTTTAAGAGGTATACTGGGCGTTGAATGGATGGTAAATGACAGAATTGGAATTCATGCTGAATATGTGGCGTCTGCAAGTTATATGTGGGGGAAGAATGAGAACAAGTACACCAGTCATGAGGTACCGGGAACAGTTAATCCAACTATTAGCACGCACACAAATAATATTTTTACTTTAAGTAGTTTTGTTCTATTTGGCTTAAGTGTTTATCTATAAGAATAAATGTGGGCAACAAACTGCCCGCGAGTTTTAATACTCGCGGGAAGAAGTCTCTTTTCGTTTCACCTTTCATCTTCCAATTCTTATGTCTTTCGTTTTCCACACACACTTCAATTCATTCCACTCAAAATTTGATAAGGAATCTGGTAGCCGGGAAAGTACTTCCTCACTTTGTCGATGTAAACTTTGGCTCTCTCTTTATGCCCGAACTGCAGTTCGTAGGAAGCGCGGTACGTAAGCATTGTGCCGCAAGTGGTTTCTATAAACTGTATGTATTTGTTTTTCTCTTTCGGCAGTCTAATTGTAAAGTTTGGATCGGGTGCGGGAACATATTCATTTCCCTTAACAACTTTGAAAGTAAGAAGATGTGGAATAATCTGATAACCTTGAGGAAGTGTAAACTCGCCTCTCTGTATTTCATTCTGGAAAAGTTCTAAACCGACATAGCAGTTTCTCTCGTTAATATTCTTGCCAATCAAGTTCGTCATAACCGTGCGGTAATTTTGTTCAATAATGTTTGGATCAAATACTTGATCCCGTTCGAAAGGCTTCACGGCCTCAATAAAAGAATCTGATTCGGCTTCAATCTTTTTCCTTACGTCAGGATGGTTTTGCTTAATCTGATTATAATACCAAGAGCGGCGGAGAAGTTCTTTATCTATAACCACTGCATCTCTGCGTAAGCCTTCAACGTTTTGAAAATAGTATGATGGGGAAACAAAATAATCCCACTGATAAGAAAAAATAAGAGAGTTTGGTTCAGTACTGTTAATGATGGCTTTGGTGTAATCTTCAAAAGCATAAACGCCGCTTTGGTCAGCTTCGCTTCTATTCACAACAAGCGGAACAAAACAGAGCAAGCCTACAATTCCCAAAGCATAATTTTCTTTAACTGCTTTCGTTTTGAGAAACATAATAAGCTGGATGAAACCGAACGCGATGAAAAGAGCAAAGACTATGTAAGCGAGAAGGAAGTAAGAATCTATATCAACAATATCATAATTGATTGAGTATAAAACGGCAAAAAGAAATGTAACGATGAGAGCAGTAAATAGTTTTTTGTCCTTTTTGAATAGATAAACTATTCCGGCGATTCCTAAAAGCAAACCGGCGTAAGCAAATTCCGAAGGGAAGTTTGATAGGAAATATTTGAACTGCTTGCCGGCGGCTTCTACAGAAGTAAAAAGCCAAACTTGATACTGCTTGCCTGTAAAGTGGCGCCAGAAGTTTTCGGAATTAACCGGATTGCTCCAATTGATTGCCGGATTTGCAGCCGCTCTAAGAGGCAGATAGAGATAAATAACAAACAGTACCGGAAGGGATGCAAGAGCTGTTGCGCCAATTTTTTTGAAAGATGTTTTGCTAAACTTTTCCTTAATGAAAAATAATATTGCGGCGAATGGAAGTGTGAGCAGTGTTGTCATGTGATTTGAAAATCCAAGCGCGAGTGCGAGCCCAACGTAAATCCAATCGGAATATTTACCAGTTGTTGATAAATATGCTCTTAGTGCTGTGAAGATTATTAATGTAAAGAGAAAAATCTGAAGCGAATAAACTTCAACTGATGTTGACTGCATCCAAAAAGTTTTGCTGAACGCGAGATAAAATCCGCCGGCAATTGCAGCAATAATTTTCTGATCAGCTGTTATTCCGGTTTCAAGAACTTTCATTCTCTGTTTTGTCTTCAGCGTAATAGATTTATTAGATAATCCTTTGAGCAGAAGTTCGAAAATTTTAATGAATACTATAACTGAAAGAGCGCACCAAATAGCCGCAAGCAGATTTGCTTGATAGATTTTTGTAAATGGCAGAGGGAGTTTGAGAAACAGATAACCGATAATTGTAAATAGCGGATAGCCGGTAGGATGCGCAATGCCGAGAGTTGACTGAACTGCCGCAAGCTCACCGGAATCAATTTGAATTACGCTTGGCGCAAGTGTAAATAAGTAAACAATAAAAACAATCAGTGCAGATATAAAAGCATAATTTTTTTTTAGGAAATCCAATTTTAATCTCCGAGAAACTTATCAAACAATTGTGTGTTCAATTTTAATATTTGCTTAATCTCATTTTCAAGAGCTTCCGGTGAAACTGATTTTAAATAGTTCGCGATAAGCTGTTTCTTTTCCTTTGTACCGGAAAAGGAAACGGTAGATGTATTGAAAACGTTTTGAACGGCAAGTTCAATTTCTTTCAGTCGGACAAAACTGCTTCTTAACTGCTCCGTCAAGCCTTCATCGTAAGCATTCTTAAGCGATGAGAATACTTTTGAATAACTTTTGCCCATTAGTTTACTCAATAATTTGGGATTAAGCAGAACGCATGTCTGTATAATAAAATCGAGTGTAAACAGACCGCCCCGGTCCTTCTTAATATTCTGTCCGGTGTTTAAACTGTTTGTTGACTGCTGAAGAACAGAAGCGTGCATCTTTCTGATTTCCGATTTTATCTCGTTAGCAGTAAAACGTTTGGAATGTTTTACAATGGATTTGGAAAACTTCTTGAAAAGTTCTTCGCTTCCGTAAATAAATTTTAGCTTGGTAAGCGATTGAAATTCCCAGATGCGCGCGCGGCTTGCCAGATAGGCGTCATAGTTCTTAATGTCCCAAACTATTGGGGATTTTTTCCCTTCCGGTCTCAGTCTAAAATCCACATCGAACGGTTTGAATTTATCTTTGGCTTTGCCTAGAAATTCTTGAAAGTGTGACTGAACCATTTCATCGGCCTCGATTTCCTCGACGACAACAATCAAATCTATATCCGATGCAAAGTTCATGTTGGAAGAACCGAAACTGCCCAGCGCCGCAACAAAATAATTGTAGCTCAGATTCTGCTTCTTTAAAATCTCGCTTATTTGAAATGAGAAGTAAGAAGAAAGTATCTCCGCAGCTTTAGGTTGTTTTATTAAACCAAGAGTAAGCTGTGCCGAAAGAGCAAGTAAAATATGATCGATAGTTAAATGGGAAAAATCATTTCGCAAATCTTTTACAAAGATTCTGCGCGAAATAAAAAAGTCCTCAAGCCGGGTGGAGTTTGTTAAAATATCGATGGCTTTCTGAGAATATTCGCACAAACGTAAAAAGCTATTGAAGAATTTATGATTCGTAAACTCGCCGTACCAGATTGATGGAAACTTAGTTGACCGGATTACACGGGTAAAATTATCTACAACGCGATCTGGATCGGCAGAAGTTTTTAAGTATTCGATTAATGTAGGTTCAACCGAATTGAAAAGCTGAATCGTCCGTGAATCGAATTCCTTTCTCTCTATTATTCCTTGGCCGCTTCTTAGAAACTGCAAGTTCTTTTCTGCTTTGGAAATATCCCTAAATGGAATTTTCGCTTTTAATTCCCCCGTATCATTAATGTCTGTATTCAAAATCTTATTGTAAATCTCGCGCACAGTTTTGCGGTAAACTTCTAAACGGGTTTTAAATTCTTCAACGGAATCAATCTGTAAATAAACAGCCAGTTTGTTAAGCATTGCTTCATCATCCGGTATCTGATGAGTCTGCATATCATTCATCAATTGTAAGAAGTGTTCAATTCTTCGGTAAAATGTATAAGCCTCTGCGAGCAACTCCTTTTCTTTCTTGCTGAGAAGTTCTCTGTTAAGTAATCCTTCAAGAGCAATTAAACTGTTGCCGGTTCGCAGTTCGGGAAACTTGCTTCCGTTCAAAAGCTGCAATGCTTGAATCGAAAATTCTATATCGCGTATTCCGCCCGGAAATGTTTTAACATCTTCCTTAATATTATGCTGACGTTCAATATTCTGCTTCATCGTTTTAATTTTTGCTTTTATTGATGAAGAATATGAAACGTGATAAACGTAAGGAATAACAAAAGAAACAAATTGATTGTAGAGTTCTCTGTCGCCGCCGATGAAATCCAGCTTAATCAGCATCTGCCTTTCCCAATCTTCACCGCGTGCTTCGTAATAGCGGATGTAATCGTTCATTGCCTTGCAGAGAGGTGAATATTTGCCGTCGGGACGCAAGCGGAAATCCACACGGAAGATGTAGCCGTTTGGTGTAATTTCTGTAGAAGATTTCGAATAAAGCTGAACAGTTTCGGAAAGTATTTCGTGAAAATCTTTTTTGATTGAATCAATTGATGAATTGGTATCGTAGAATAAAATTAAGTCAACATCGCTGCTGTAGTTTAATTCGCCTCCGCCAAGTTTGCCGAGTGAACATAAACTGAATTTATTAATGGGTCTTGGAATATTATACTTAGCGAGAACATCTTCGTAGCAGATTTGAAATAAATTATCGTTCAATACTTTTGCCAGATATGAAAGCTGTCTGGTAGTGTTGAGCAATTCATCGAAATGGAGAATATCACTCGCCCCGATTTTGAGAATAATTCTCTTTTTATACTGACGCAAAAAAGTAAGACGGGAATGGAGCGATTTAAACTTTTTAACTCCTTCGCCAACTTCTTTTTCAATTTCTTCTAAGCGGATTTCTCTAGATAGATAGTCTTGATCGAATAGTTGAAACATGTATTCCGGGTTGCGAACTACAATATCAGTCAAATAATTTGAGCTTGCCGCAATGGCAACAACTATTTCGCCATGATGGGGAAGCTTAGGCAGTTCTCGGAAGAAGAAAGATTTATCATATATAGCTGAGAATATGCGGAGAAGGTTTGCTTCGGATGAAGAATTGAAATAATATTTGGCGGCTTCGGCTTCAAGGTGAGAAACCACTTTTTCAAATAGCTCGGAAGAGAGCAATCCTTCCGAAAGCTCTACTAACCTTTTGATAAACGAATCCGAGAAATGAAAGTTCTGCAATGCCAAATAATTCCCAAGTTTCCGTGGCTAAAATAGTTTAAGAGAATGTAAATCGCATCATTGGGCAAAAAAAGGTGTTGTTTTTAAATTGGACAATTCACAAGTTGCAAATGCCAAATTAAATGGGGCTGAAATGAAAAAGTCGGAAAACAACTACTATGCAAAAAAACTTACGGAACTTTCCTTTTGTGGGATTCTGAAGATTTTAACTGTGTTCTTTAGTTTTATAAGCATTAATGCAAACGCTCAAACTGTGGATTTACTTCTAACAAAAGCACTTAAAAACATAATGTCGTATAAGTGTGTAGAGTATTCGCGAAAAGCTTTTGGGCATACTTATCTTTTCAAGGTGGCAGTTGATTCTAGCGATAAATATGTGGGAGCCAGAATGCTTATCTATGAAGACGATATAACGAGAATTGA
>CAZEDR010000182.1:0-4584 GCA_964510975.1 uncultured Melioribacter sp.
ATTTGTGAATTAAAGAGTAGAGACATTTTAAGCTACCTTTGAATAAGTATTTGCTTTTCTATTTTGGATTAGTGAAAACTATAAATGTGATTTCAAAATTAGACTCCACCGAATTTTGTAGATGAGTCCACCCAATACATTTTTTTATTTTAGCCGGCTTTAATTAGTCGACATTTATATTAATACACAAGCGGAAAATTTTGGGCAAAAAAGACGCAAGAATTTTAGAGAGATTAATTTTTGCGCGAGATGACTTTACTTCTATTTAGTTCTTTCAACAACAAACAGAGCTAAATCTTCTAAAGCGGATTTGTATTCGGAGTTTTCGAAAATGGAAAGATTTTGGATTGCCTTACTTGAATACTCTTTTGCTACTTTATCAGCGTACTCAATTCCCCCATTCTTTTTTACAAACTCAATAACATAGTCTACATCTATTTTCTTTTCACTTTGCTTCATAGTTTTGATAACACTTTTAGCCTCGTCAGAAGAAGATTTTTTTAATGCATAGATGAGAGGCAATGTTATTTTTTTTTCTTTAATATCCCCGCCAAGCGGTTTGCCAAGCAAAGTTTTGCTTCCGACAAAATCTAAAATATCATCCCTTATTTGGAATGCTATTCCCAAATTTTCCCCATACTCTTTCATCGCGTTAATTTTATCTTCATCGGTCGTAGCGGCTCTTGCGCCAACTTCGCAGCATGTAGAAATCAGCGATGCTGTTTTATCAGAAATAATTCTGAAGTATGTCTCCTCATCATTGTTAAGCTTGCGAGTCTTGCTCGTCTGAAGGAGTTCCCCTTCCGACATTCTCTTAACAGTATTTGTTATTACTTTCAGAAAATCGAAATCGGAACCATCTACCGCTTGCATTAATCCGCGGGCAAGTAAGTAATCGCCCATTAAGACAGCAATCTTGTTTTTCCATACTGCATTAATTGAAGGAAAACTACGACGGGTTTCTGCACTGTCAACTACATCATCATGAACTAAAGTTGCGGTGTGTAAGAGTTCTACAAGTATAGCGCCTCTGTAACTTCGCTCACTAACTCCTCCGGCAATTTTGCTTGAGAGTAAAACAAGCAAAGGACGAACTTTCTTCCCTTTTTGCATAAGGATATAGCGGGTTATTAAATCTACAATGGCAACTTTGGATTTGAGCGAATGTTTAAACTGCTCATTGAAGTGTTTTAAGTCTTCATCTATCAGATGCGAAATGTCAGAAATGTTTCTTTTAGGCACTCTTCTTCTGGAATATTTTCGAAACGAAAATACTTATTTCGTATAAGATTACCAAAGGAACAGCTAACAAGAGTTGAGATACCGGATCGGTTCCCGGAGTTAGAAAAGCAGCAAGGACAAGAATTACTACAATCGAATGTCTTCGGTATTTCCGCATCAATTTTGGAGTTAATATTCCGATGGATGACAAAAAGAAGGACAACATCGGAAGCTCGAATACCAGTCCGGCGCCCAGCATTATACTAAGTATTATTGATAAATATTCATCAATAGAAAAATTATTTTCGATAGTTGGAGAGCCAAACTGAGCGGCGAATTTTAATGTAAGAGGAAGCATAACAAAATAAGCGAATGCAATTCCCGTTAGAAAGCAAAAAGTAGTGAATAGCACTATCCACTTTATGTATTTCTTTTCTTTTTGCTTTAAAGCCGGAGCTATAAAATTCCAGAGTTGATAAACAACATTCGGAAAGCTGAAAATTAAACCCAGCATTATTGCCACTTGAAAATAAAGGAATAGCTGACCGAACGGACGAAGATTCTGAAGTTTTAAGCCAGATGTTTTTGCCGGAAGTAAAAGAATGTGCTCAATAAAAAAGTCTATGAATATCCATGCGACGATTGTTCCAACCACAACACCGCCCAGCGCATAGATTATTCTCCATCTCAATTCTTCGAGGTGATCGAGGAAGGTCATTTCTTTTTCTTCCTCGACGTTCTCTCCAATCAATTTTGTTTCTTCACTCACAGCAGATTACGCTAATTCTGGATAAAGTGGAAACCCGGAACAAAGTTGCGCAACTTCCTTCTTAATGTTTGCAAGTTCTGTTTCGTTCTCAATATTTTTAATTGCACGGTCAATGAATGAGGCAATCTGCTTCATTTCATTGTCCTTCATGCCGCGCGTAGTAACAGCCGGTGTACCAATTCTAATTCCGCTTGTAACAAATGGACTCTTAGTATCAAAAGGAATCATGTTCTTGTTAACTGTAATACCGGCAGCACCGAGAGCGTTTTCAACTTTCTTGCCGCTCAAATCTTTATTTGTTAAATCAACTAACATCAAGTGATTATCTGTTCCGCCGGAAACAATATCGTAACCATTGGAAATCATTTCTGCTGATAGGGTTTTAGAATTCTTAATAATTTGCTTCGTGTATAAAGCAAAATCATCGGATAAGGCTTCACCAAAAGCAACTGCTTTTGCCATGATTATATGCATCAATGGTCCGCCTTGAATTCCTGGCATAACCATACCGTCAAGAATTTCGCTCATCAGTTTTAAGCGATCACCTTTTAATGTCTTAACACCAAAAGGATTCTCACGATCTTTTCCCATAAGGATGATACCGCCGCGCGGTCCGCGGAGTGTCTTATGAGTTGTTGATGTAACAACATCGCAATATGGCAATGGATTGTTCAACAATCCTTTTGCAATTAAACCGGCCGGATGAGCCATATCCATCATTAATAGCGCGCCGACTTTATCAGCAATCTCACGGAATTTTGCATAATCCCAATCGCGCGAATAAGCGCTCGCGCCCATTACAATCAACTTTGGTTTTTCTTTCTTTGCTAAATCTTCAACTATGTTATAGTCTAAAAGTTTGGTCTCTTTATTAAGTGAATAACCAACAGCTCGGTAAATCTGTCCGCTAAAATTAACATGCGAGCCGTGTGTTAAGTGTCCGCCATGATCAAGACTTAATCCTAAAATTGTATCGCCCGGTTTGAGCATGGACATATACACAGCCATATTTGCTTGAGAACCGGAGTGAGGCTGAACGTTAACATATTCGGCACCGAACAATTTTCTTAAACGATCGCGCGCGATATCTTCGGCCATGTCAACGTATTCACATCCGCCGTAATATCTTTTTCCCGGATAACCTTCTGCATATTTGTTAGTTAACACAGAACCAGCTGCTGCTAATACCGACATTGAAACGAAATTTTCCGAAGCAATTAATTCAAGGTGAGATTCTTGTCTCTGAAGTTCTAACTGTGCTACTTTTAGAACTTCTTGATCTTTTTCTAAATGATTTGACATAACAATTCTATTTTTTGTTGTGGGTTCAAGGTAAGAAAATGCAGTGGAAGATTCATCTGAAAAATATCTTACGGATTATCTTTCTGTCTGAATAAACCAAAGTTCGCCAAAGCTAAGCGTAATAAAAACCTTATAAATATTTTCTTGTATTAAATTATTATCAGTTGTTCCCCTTCTTCCATATTGGAAGCCTAAATCAATCGTATTTTCGTAACCGATTGGCATAGAGAGACCGGCATAAACAGATAATTGTTTGATTGATGTCCCGTTGAAAATGTATGGGGTTTGTTCGTATCCAACACCGCCACGTAAAGATACTCTCTTCCAAAAACCAACAGCATCGTAAGAAGGACGATACTCTACCCCAAAGCTGTACTTGTTGATGTCTTGCATAGGCGAAGTGGTTTGATCACCCCAAGCAAATTTGCTCATCGGCTGAGTCATATAATCCAGAACGAACAAATAATTATCCGTTAATTTGAATGATGCACCAATCCCCAATCGATAGGGCAGTTTCGATTTTAATACGCCGGAATTGAATTCGTAATCTCCAATTAAAGAAGTAAACGTATTGGTAGAATCGGAGCTCATGTTTATTTGGGGCGAGAATGATAAACCAATTCTAAAATCTTTGAAATCACTTTCACCGAACAATTTTGATAGATCACTTGAGATCAATCCAAAAGTACCGCCAATTCCATGATAGCTAAATTCTCTCAAAAAAGTAGCATCTCTAAATGCTGAAGTATCGTTGAAGGCTACACTTGTTTTATTATTAATTTTTCCATTGTAGTAATCAAACGAAGCACCTAATGAAAAACCAAACGGCAATCTGTAAGATGTTCCAACGAAAAACTTAAATATTCCACCGCTTCCGGTATATGTTGTTGTGTGGTCATCAACTAGATTGTCTTTTTCGGTTGCAATTACTTCATATCCAACGTTTGTATAAGGCACGATACCAGCCGCAAAAGAAATACCATTCTCGCGACTGATCGGGAAACCAACCATCAAGCCGGTGTAATTAGAGTTAGAATTAAACACACTTTTGGATGATGAAGATTGTTCTGAGGCATTAATCATAATTCCGGTTTCGAAGCGTGTTAAACCAATCTGATTCCATGAAGCCGGATTTGTATAACTAAGGAAATCTCTATCGCTCAAGGCATAGCCTAATTCGCCTAAACCAAACCTTCTTGCAGAGAAGGTGTAATTAAATTCTCCAAGTCCTAATCTTGTGTATGTAGATCCACCGTTAGCAAGGGCAATTCCTTGTAGTGAAACGAATAACA
>CAZEDR010000182.1:4594-7006 GCA_964510975.1 uncultured Melioribacter sp.
ATACTATTAAAATTTTATTTCGCATTGGCTCACTTAATTGTGTAAGTAATTTTTAGTCTAGGTCTAAGTGCTTTGTTTGATTCTTTACCGTTATATATCGCTATTCTTGAAGCGCTGAAATATTCATCGGGTAATGCAAGCTGCAAACCTTGGTTTGCGTCCCCTTTAATCCACTTCTGTACTATCCATGCAATATCGCCACTATAAACATTTCCGGTTCTACCTAAATAAACATAGTAGAGACTATCGGAAGTTAATTTGTGAGTAGTGGAATCGCCAAAAATTTGCACGATGATTGAATCGGAAGCCGGAGTTCCGTCGGTAGTTTTTGTTGGGTCCACATTCAGATCCAAAATTGCTTTGTTAAGAATTATATTCTTTGGAAGTTTGCTAATATCGAAAGACAACATCGAACGTATTCCTAAGCTTCCTTGAATAAATAAATGATTCTGCGATGATGGTTTACTGCCGACAAAATTATGTACATCCCAGAATGGAGAAACGCCTACAGTATCAATGTAGCCTACAGATGCGCGTTCAACTATGAAACTGAGCATTATATTTTCAGCAGACCCGTCAGAATAAACAGCATCAAAGCCGATCATTCTATTTGTACCGGCTTTCGGTTTTAGGATTATACCATAATTCCTAGCTAGATTGGAATCTTTCTTAACTTTTAGCCATGAGGTAATTACTTGAGGATTAATATCGAATTTAATTAGAGTATCGGTAATACTTTTGTTCAATGAAACATCCGCAGCATCGTACTGTAAATTCTTCAAACTATCTGTATCAAAACCATCTTCTGTCCAAGCATTTCTAATTTGGTGAACCGAGAAATCAAAAGGCGCACTGCTTTCACCAAATTTGTAAGAAGTCTTCATTTCCATAGTTGCGGATTTGACAATCAGCTCATTATTAAGAATTCTTGTAAGAAGTGAATCATCCATGTAAATCCAATACTTATACATCAAAGAAGATTCGCCTAAATCAGTTTTCCCAAGTAGAACTTTTTCAGCTATTCCCAACTTTAATTTTTCTTGGTAAGAATTGGATTGTTGGGGAGTCTCTTCAGTGAAAGAATCGTACTGGGCAAACTTAATTTTGTCTTGATCCGGAATTATATTTTCGCCAACAGAGGTTGGAGAATCGCTGCAAGAAATGAATAATGCAATAATTGGAATAGAGAGAAAACTTAACCGAAATTTCTTAATCAATTACATCCTCCGAAATCATTTACAATAAAATCGCACGCTTCTTTGAAATTAGCGGCTACAAAATTGGGCTTTTTGTTTTGATTATGCAAGGCAGATAATTCCGCTTCGTATATATCACTTTTCAATAAAACTGTTTTCACTCCGGCGTTAATACCGCAAACAATATCCGTATCGCGGTCGCCAATCATATAGGATTGGCTTAAATCCAAATCCAAGTCTTCAGCTGCTTTCAGAATCATTAAGGGAGAAGGCTTTCTGCATTTGGCTTCTTCTTCCGTGCTAAACTCCGGATGAAACGGACAGTAATAGAATTTATCTATTTCTGCATCATCTTTTCTCAACATCAAATCAATACGGTTATTAATAATTTCCACATCTTCAATTGTCATTAACCCTTTTGCAACACCGGCTTGATTTGAAATGACAACTATCTTAAAACCGAATTCACATTTAAGTTTCCGAATTCCTCCAGAAACTCCATCTAAAATTATTACATCGTCTGGATTCTTAATGTAGCCGGTATCGTAATTAATCGTTCCGTCACGATCCAAAAAGATTGCACGATGAGACATATCTTAATCGGCAAGTTTCTTATAAAGCTCAACATATTTCTTTGTTGAGTTCATCCATGAGAAATCCGACTTCATACCATTAGTTTGGATAGTTTTCCAAACTTCCGGCGCTGTTGAATATATTTTGATAGCAGCTTTAATTTCTGCTAAGAAATCTTTTGCCGCATATTTCTCAAACACAAACCCGTTGCCTAAACCGGTTTTCGGATTAAACTTTTGAACTGTATCAGCTAGTCCGCCCGTATTTCTTACAATCGGCACTGTTCCATAAACCAGGCTATACATTTGGTTCAAACCGCAAGGCTCATATTTAGAAGGCATTAAGAACATATCGCTGCCGGCTTCAATTAAGTGAGCGAGTTCATCATCAAATCCTATGTAGCAAGAGAACTGTGTATGATGCTTAGACGCCATCTGCATAAAGAACTTGTTATACTTCTTGTCGCCCGTTCCGAGTAGAACAAGCTGGATGTCCATCTTCATCAATTCAGGAAAGACTTTCTCTATTAAATCCAATCCTTTATTATCAAATAATCTTGTAATCATACCAAGAACCGGAACATCAGCCTTAAACTCAAAATTGAAATTATCTGCTAAAGTTTTCTTGTTTTCCATTTTATGCT
>CAZEDR010000183.1:0-6960 GCA_964510975.1 uncultured Melioribacter sp.
CTCGTAACGGTCGCGATAGTAATCCGCAGTTTTTAGGCGTAAAAGCTTTTGGCGGAGAAAAAGTTTCTGCCGGTTCTATCCTAGTTAGACAGAAAGGAACAAATTTTCATCCAGGTAAGAATGTAAAGTTAGCCGGTGATCATTCTCTCTTCTGCACTATTGATGGATATGTAAAATTCGAAGTTGGAAAAAACGACCGTCAGTTTATTAGTGTTTTGGAAACACGCGCTTAAACCACAATAAGCAAAGTTGAAAATGGGAACCCCGGCAATTTTTTGTCGGGGTTTTTTATTTTTAAATTTCTTGTTCTAATAACCCACTTATTTTACTTATACGACTGTCCCGTTAAACCTTAGTTGTTGAACTGAATGAACTAATAATTCCTTAAACATTGATAAGAACTTCCGGAGAGGTTGAAAGAACATCCGTCGTACTGGAAATCCTATACAATTTGGGAAAAAGTTAACTGCAAGATTAAGATCAAGATTTGGAATGATGCGCATGAATATTTTAATGAGAGGCAGTAATATGGTGTGATGTGCAAAAATTTGTACACAATTAATTATTGGTAGTTGTACCATTACATCTTTTCGATCCATTTGTTACATTATGGACAAATTTATCGGGGTTTAACTAAACCATGAAATGTTTACTAGTCTCTCTACGATTATTGATTACTTCAACACTTGTTTTAGCACAAACAGTAAGTGATGTTACAGTAACAAAATCTAGTAACAACATTGTATTAGCTGAATTATCAATTTCAATCTGGTCTTATAATAATCTTATTTTCTACAAACCAATCAACATTTACGAACAAGAGTCTTGTCGGTTAGACATTCTAACGGGAATGAATTTTGCATTTGGTAATCCATTTGACATTAATTCTTTCACTAAATCAAATCATCGAAGGTATCTGGAGTATGAGTTTTTCTTGCGTCAAGAATTTAGTATCTCTGAAAAACTATCGATTGGAGCTGAACTTGGTACCTCCTACAAGTACTTGGTAACAAACCAAAAATACAGCGGAAAGAAATGGAATGAGCGGCTTGGGTTACTAATAATTTATAATATCAGTGAAAAAGTAAATTTAATAATGCGAGCAGCCGGCACACTTGAGAATGCATCAGTCTTTGGCTGCGGTTTCCAATATAAAATGTAATGAAAAGAGTAGCTGGATATAATTACACCAAATTAACTAACGGCGTTTACTTCTTCCGTTTGCAAAGTGGCAGATACAACGAGACTAAGAAATTAATTTTGACGAAATAAAACAGGGGACACTATGAAAAAAATAATTATTCTTTTTACTTTACTAATCGGTAGTGTTTTGGAAGCACAAATTACTTTTACCTCAGGCAATTTGTTAAGATATGATTTTACTAAACCGCAAATTGATTTGTCGGATACTATATGGCATTGGACAAATATAACAACAGGCAATAGCGGTTTAAGCCAATCCGGAGTTGAGTTTTTTGAAGTAGGACAAACAAAATATCTGATTACTTTTTCCTTTGAATCTACCCCATGGATTGAGCGACGTTTTAATTACTTATGTAATCTTTCTGCAAATTACAACAGAGAAATTATTAACATGCTAAATTGGATAGATCCGTTGATTCCGTACTTGTACGAAAAACCAATCATCGAAAAGGTAAATAGCGGAGCCTGGGTTTTTTTCGGATGGCAAAGAAATGCTTTTTTTGTTAGAAACGATTCTATTTACGAAGGAAACGTAAATAACAATTACAAATTCGTTCATAAAGCAGGTAAACTAAATAACACTTGTTATTTAGTTGTTGAAAACTTAACGAGCAGAAAGTATGAATTTTTTACTGCCGATCTATCAAATTCGCCTCGAATTATTCTCAATAACAAAATCGAAACTGCAAACTTTGCTCCCCCAATTAAGTTTCATCATTTAAGAGATTCGCTATTCTTATTTAAAACCGATGGGTCAAATGTACTTTATCTAACTGCCCTTTCGAATAGCAAGATTAATTTCTTAAAAAGATTAAAACCCGATACAGCCACAACAACATATCCCGATTTTAGTATCTATTTCTACTATGAGAACCAGATATTTTATATAAACAAATCTGTACTCTACCAAGAAACTGTTGATCTTGAACACCAGGAAACTAAAAACAAGATTGCTTTATTAAATTTGGCATACTCAAACTATGTAATTGATCAAGAGAGTAATTATATAACATATATTAAGAGTGATTCTTTATATGTTTATTCAATTAACAAACAGAAACATGATCTCTCAATTCCCTATGCTTTGAGCAGCAATTACTCTCTTGCATTCGTAAGTGCGCCTTATGTTTATTTTAGAAACAGACAAATAACAACCGGAGTAGTAAAGCAAAACATAATTCCAGATAAATATTCACTTTCTCAAAACTACCCCAACCCGTTTAACCCTGAAACGACTATAGAATACACAATACCGTCAAACGCGAAAGGTGAAACGACAAAGGTAACATTAAGAGTTTTCGATGTACTGGGAAAAGAAGTAGCAACGCTTGTTGATGAATACAAACAACCGGGTAATTACAAAGTAACATTCAATGTCGGTCATCTCGAGCGGAGTCGAGAGATGACTAGTGGTGTTTACTTTTATCAATTGCGTACCGGGAACTATGTTGAAACGAAAAAAATGATGATAATTAAGTAGGTAACTCAATATTTTTCAGAGGCGAACTATGCATAATACGAAAGCGATAATAATAGTAATATTTTTAACAGCAATGGTTCTTGATGCACAAAGCTCCAAAAACATAAGTTTCATTGGTGGATATTATGGTGGACCAAGTTATGCTATTACAACGTTGGATTCACTGGTAATAATAGGAAGTGGTGCTACAATAGATTTTACCATTCTTAATAACAGTACTTTGTTATTCAAGTCCAATTTTACAATCCGGACAATAGTTCGAAATCTTAAAATATTTGAAAAACATTTATACGTTGCGGCGGACGATGGTTTGTATATAATTGATATTACTGATATAAATTTCCCGAAACTTAAAAGTTACTTCCCAACCGGATCTAAATGTACTTCTGTTGATCTTCAAAGCGACAGAATATTTTTAGCCGAGTCTTTAACTGGAATGCATATCATAGATTCTTCAGAGTTGGAGCATTTAACTCTTGTGACTACTTTTAAGCCAGACTCACTTCGAAATCTTTCAAAGGTCTGTGTTAAAGATTCATTAGCTTATTTATGTGATAGCAAAGGAAGTCTATCAATTGTAAACGTTAGGCAAACTAGCAATCCATATGTTCAATCGGTTCAAAACTTTTCATATAGGTATCATCCAACTTCTATTGCGATAAAAGGAAATTATGTTTTTGTTGGTACTGAAGAAAGAAATAATATCATCACATCTGGAAAACTTTTTGTGGTGAACGTCTCCGAACCTTCAACTCCAAAAATCGAAAAATCATTTGGAATTCCAGGCGATATGTACTCAGCAGCTACAGATATTTTAATTCAAGACTCGCTGTTATTTATGTCATATAGGAATGATGTTATACAAGGGGTAGAAATATACAACATATCAACGTTGCCAACTCCTAAGCTAGTAAACAGTATAAGCTATGGCCCGAATAATACTATTATCACAGCGACTAATTATTCAATATCATTAACAAATGGGTTGCTATTTGTCTCTGAAGCGACCAATGGAGTAACAGCACATAATGTTGCAGACTTGAGTAAAGTAAATAAAGTTATTTCGTATCAAACAAATGCCAGAATAAACGAACTTATTTCTAAAGGCAATGTATTATACGCTGCATGCGGTGAAAGTGGCTTTAAGCTATTTGACTATTCGTCACTTCCAGTTATTAAAAACATTTCAAAACCATTAAATAGAATACACTATGGTTCCGTCAATTCTGTCAGTGTCCAAGATAGTCTAGCTTTTCTTGCTTGTCGTGTAGGAGGTGCCGGCATTCAAGTATATTCATTAAAAGATAAAAATACTCACAGTGAAATAGGAAGTAACTATGAAGGGGAGGGGAATAAAATAATTGTTAAGGGCAACTATGCCTATTTGGCATCAAGATTTCACGGGTTATATGTTTTTGACATTTCGTTACCGATGAACCCCAAAAAAATATTTAATTCAGAGTTTGATATTAGCGGAAACGATCTATTTATTTACGATTCATTTTGCTATTTGGCAACTTCCAACAACGGTATTATTGAATATGACATATCGAAAAATGAGGCAGTTAAAGAAGTTAGAAGAATTAAGGTAGACGGAAACGCACTCAACACGATTGTGAAAGATAATATTTTACTTGTTGCTGTTGGTTCAAAGGAAATTCAGATTACAAGTTTAAGTAATGTAGAACAGAGCATTATTTTTAATGAGAACTTCACAAATGTTAGGCGAATTGCTGTTGATAAAAACTATTTGTTTGTAGTTGATGACAATAGAGGACTATTAGTTTACGATATAAAAGATATTTTTCACCCGATGGAAGTGGCGTTTCACAAACTTAGTATGGTAGCTATGAACATATTAATAGTGAACGATTTGATATTTCTATCTCAAGGCGATGGAGGATTTTCAGTTTATAAAAATCTTATATCGTCAAACATTGAGGAAAGAAAAAATATCCCGTACGAATACTCACTTTCCCAAAACTACCCCAACCCGTTTAACCCGGAAACAACGATAGAATACACTATACCGGTAGAGACGAGGCATTCCGCCACAGGCGGATCGTCTTTACAACACGTAACTCTCAAAGTTTATGATGTACTCGGAAAAGAAGTAGCAACGCTTGTTGATGAATACAAACAACCGGGTAATTACAAAGTAACATTTAATGCTGGTCATGCTAAGCGGAGCCGAAGCATACCAAGCAGTGTATATTTTTATCAGCTAACTGCCGGTAGCTGTGTGCAGACAAAGAAACTCTTGTTATTGAAATGAGAAAGTATTATTGCAGTCAAAGTTAGGACCGTGACAGCATGAAGTGATTATATAACGTAAGTGCCTACCGATCCGGCTTGCAAAAGTGATGAATAAGTTATTGATCCAATCTTAATTTTGAATGTCTGCAATGAAGAAGAATCGTTAAGAACTAAAAGAACAATTCTTCCTTCCGGAGTTTTGAAAGCAACATTAGGCAAAGCAGAAAGAAGCGTGGAGCCGATTCTTACTGAACCGGGACGGACAAACTTTGACGCGTGTGCTATAATGTAATAAGCCGGATTGCGTGTAATTGTATTGCCGCTAAGTGTAACTGCGCCCAAACATTGTGTACATCCGCCGGTAGTATGCGGCCCCAGGTCTGGATCGGAAGCTAAATTCCATTCAATAACATTTTTGCACCAGTTAAGCGTACCGCCTATAAACAAGGTTCTAATATGCCAGGCAAGATCTCCGGCAAAATTACCGGGCGCGCCAATCCATTGTTCCGTAAAGTATAAAGCCTTATCCGGGTGAGCGGCGTGTACTTTAGAAAGATCGGTAATTGCACCGCCGTATAAATGAAAGGCTGAGCCGTCAACATATTTTCTTGCGTCGGCATCGTTAAGAACTGTGATAGGGTAATCAGTTCTATCTGCGTTGTGATCATAAATGATAATCTTTGTATCTATTCCGTTTGATACGAATGCCGGTCCCAAATTGTTTTTAATAAATGCGGCTTGTTCTGCGGCAGACATTAGCATACTTGGATTGTTGCCACCGTAAAGAGGTTCATTCTGAATAGTTATGGCATCAATTCTAATTCCTTCGGCTTTCATCTGCTGAATATATTTAACAAAGTATTTTGCATAAGCAGAGTAGTATTGCGTTTTAAGGTTTCCGCCTATTGATGAGTTATTTGTTTTCATCCAAGTCGGCGCAGACCAAGGAGAGCCCATAATCTTAATATTCGGGTTAATTGCTAAAATTTCTTTAAGGATGGGAATCAAATCTTTTCTTTCCGGTTCAACACTGAAATTTGTCATTGAAGTATCGGTTTGTCCGGCTGCCAAATCATTATAAGAAAACACACGGTCACTAAGATCGGAAGCGCCGATGCTGATTCTTAAATAGCTCATTCCGATGTTGGCGCCGTCCGTTGCAAATAATTCTTTAAGTAAAGCGGTTCTATTGCTGGCGCTCATTTTATTAAGCAATATGGCGCTGCCTCCGGTAAGTGCGCAGCCAAAGCCGTCAATCGATTGATATTTATCGGCATCGTTTATTTCAATTGTCTGTGTAACGGCATCAGTTGTTACGTTCTGAGGGAATGTCTGCTTCTTAAACATTGCGGATTTATCGGCGTTGGAAAGCCAAAACTCCGGCGATGTTGAAGTAGTGTCTTGTTTACTTTCCGGTTCGGTTGAACATGAAAAACTCGATAGCAAAACCATCAGTAATATAGAAAAAAGTTTAATTGGCTTAATCATTGCAATTCCTTTGTGGATAAGTAAAAATAATGTGACTAAAAATATATAGTGAGCAGTTAGCAACCAATTTTTCAGGAAGCGAAAAGAAATAGAACGCAGATTCCCGCCAAAAGCGCGGGACAAAGAACGCGGATGAAACAGATTAATACAGATTATTTGAAGACAGATAAAGGTTAGTGTAGCAAAAAAATAAAGACCCCGCTGGAGTAGCGGGGCGTTTGGGAAAACTACTTCTACTATAAATTAGAAGCCGAGTCTCGTCATTGCTTCAACTAATTCTTTTACCGAGGCAACTGACTTATCAAGTGCTGTTTGCTCTTCAGCATCAAGAGAAAACTCGACAACTGTTTCAACACCATCTGCGCCGAGCACAGTAGGAACGCCAACGTAATATCCGCTAATGCCAAACTCACCTTGTAGATAAGCGCAAGTAGGAAGTATTCTCTTTTCATCATAAATAATTGCTTCTGCCATTGCAATTGCAGAAGAAGCCGGTGAATAAAAGGCTGAACCGGTCTTGAGCAATTCAACAA
>CAZEDR010000184.1:0-6837 GCA_964510975.1 uncultured Melioribacter sp.
CTAATCCGATGATTTCTCCTCTCGCAATTGTCTTAATAGGCGGATTGATAAGCTCTACTTTACTTTCGCGAGTTGTAACTCCGGTGGTTTATAAATTGATTCCGCCTAAGTTCTGATGATAAAGTCTTTTTTGGTTAACTAAACAAGTATTAATAATCCAAATGTACGTGGAGTGAAAAATGTTTGAAAAACAATTTGAACTAAGATACTTTGAGATGGATAAACATGGTTGCGCATCCCCCACAACAATTATTACTCTTTTGCAGGAAGCCGCTGCCGATCATTGCTTGTCAATTAACCATGGATTGTACAATCTCTATGATAAAAATATAGGATGGGTTTTACTCTCTGGTTTTATGCAAATGGAAAGATATCCTTTGTATAAAGAAAAAATTACAATAAGAACCTGGATCTCGGAATTTAGCGCTATTAAAGGAAATAGGGAAAATATTATTTATGATGAGGCTGGAAAACTAATTGGAAAAGCAAAAGGATTGTGGCTTTTCTTCGATATTAAAAGAAGAAGACCGACTAGAATTTTTGATGATATAATTAATGGATGGAATTCCTTCTCGGAAAGGAGTGCTATTTGCGACTTAGAAAAAAAGATTGATCCGATTAGTGAAGCCGAGTACAAAAAAAGTTTTCTTGTTCATCGGTACGACATGGACTCGAATAAGCATGTCAATAATCTAAGGTACTTACAATGGTTAATTGAAACTGTTCCAGATGAAATAATTGATAACTATTTTCTCTATTCAATTGATGGGCGTTATGTAGGAGAAGCCCAACATGGTCATACGGTTCAGTCTTTAGCAAAACACTTGAATGATGCGAATGAGTTTATTCACACAATAAAAGATCTAGACACAAATCTTGTTTGTGCAAATGGGAAAACGGTGTGGAAAGCAAAAAGTCAATTGGTCTAATCAAAGAGTAGATATACAAAATAAATTTTGCTTAAAAATGAACTAGTATTACTATTTCACTTTTCCAACAAAACGGATTACGTAGCCTTCTCCTTTGTGCCCGGTTCCTTCGTTCATTTGAATTGTCTCTTTCGAGAGTTTTTCGAATTCCAGCTCGATAAAATCACTTACAGCATCTTCAAGAGAATACAACAAGTCTTCATCTTTTGGACCGGCGTAAGGAACTTTGAATTGTTCTTTGTCGAACAATTCCAAAATAAGTTTGCCTCCCGGCTTTAACGCAGCAATAGCTTCTTGATAAACATCGTAACGGCAATCCGACGGTAAATGAAAAAATATTATTGCTACTGCATCATACTGTTCTCTAGGAAATTTATGAAACTTAAGATTTACCAAATCATAATTTATTTTTACTCCCCGTTCAGCGGCTAATTTTTCAGCTTTCGCTTTTGCCACTTCCGATGAATCGAGAGCATCAACTTTCCATCCGAGCGTTGCTGCATAAACGGCATTTCTTCCTTCACCTTCTGCCGGAAAAAGAATTCTTCCCGGAGAGATTTTCTCCAGTTCTTGTTTTAAGAAGGCATTCGGCTCTTTTCCGTATAAATATTCTTCCTTTCCAAACCGCTCGTTCCAAAACTCGCTCATACTTTTCCTTTCTTTTAATCAAAATTAGTATTGATAATGATTATTCACCAAACAATTTGATCCGCCGTTTGATATTTTTAAGTAACCAATTAGCGGATTCAAAATGATTAACACCGACAAAATAATTATTGTGGGAGATCGAGTTTTGATTAAGCCGGAAGAGAGTTCATCTAAAACTCATGGCGGCTTATATCTTCCTCCGGGAGTTTATGAAAAAGAAAAAGTTCAGGGCGGTTATGTAATTAAGTCTGGTCCCGGTTACCCTATTGGCTTACCAACCGATGATGATGAAGTTTGGCGCGAGAAGAAACCCATCAAATATATTCCACTTCAATCCAAAGAAGGAGACTACGCGGTTTTCCTTCGCAAAGACGCAATTGAAGTAGAGATAGAAAAACAAAAAATGGTAATCGTTCCGCAAAGCTCTATTCTTATGTTATATAGAGATGATGATTTGATAAGTTAACAAGAAAGGAAAGTAATGGAAGCAAAGTTCCGCGAGTTTTTAGTTGAGTATGAATCCAGGGTTGTTGAGTTAAGTAAGCAAACTGCGTTTTCATATTTTAACGCTTCAATAAGCGGCAACCCGGAAGATTATCAGCGCTCCAGCGAGCTTCAGATGCAACTGAGCAAAGTCTTCACAAGCAAAGATGCTTTTGCTAAGCTAACGTCTTTCAAAGATTCGGGAGAGATTAGCGATCCTTTATTAAAGCGCCAGCTTGAGCTTATTTACAACTCATATGCAGCTAATCAGTTTGATGAAAAACTTCTCGAACAAATAATTGCGCTATCCACAAAGGTTGAAGAAACTTTTGCTACTTACCGCGTTGATATTGATGGAACAAAACTAACAGACAATGAAATAGATAATATTCTAACCGAATCAACCGAGCAAACTAAACTGGAAAAAGTTTGGTGCGCATCTAAAGAAATTGGAGAGCTTGTTTTCAAAGACGTTCTGCAATTAGTTAAAATGAGAAACGATGCAGCGCGACAGCTCGGCTACAAAAATTATCACGAAATGAGTTTGAAGCTAAGCGAGCAATCCTCGGAAGATATTGACACGCTGTTTGATGAGCTGGACAAATTAACCGGCAAAGCTTTCTTCAATCTGAAAGAAAAAATAGATTCTTATCTAAGCAAAAAACATTCTGTTGATAAAAACAATTTAATGCCATGGCATTATCAAGATAAATTTTTTCAGCAAGGACCTAAAATTTACAGTGTTGATTTGGATATGTACTTCAAGGGAAAAAACATTGAAGAACTTACAAAAACATATTATGATGGAATTAACTTAAACGTAGATGACTTGATTGCCAAAAGTGATTTGTATGAGAAAGAAGGAAAGTACCAGCATGCATATTGCACAGATATAGATAAGCGTGGCGATGTGCGTGTTGTTTGCAACATCAAACCAAATCATCGTTGGATGAGCACGATGCTTCACGAGTTTGGACACGCGGCTTACGATAAATTTATTAACATGTCGTTGCCCTGGAGCTTGCGCGAACCCGCTCATATTTTTACTACCGAAGCAATCGCAATGCTTTTCGGAAGATTTGCTTCTAGCCCGGTTTGGCTTAAAGATGTTGTTGGAATTCCCGAAGATGAGGCTGACAAAATTTCTTTAGCTTGTTTCAACTCTCTTCGTTTAGAGCAATTAATTTTCTCCCGCTGGGTTCAGGTAATGTACCGCTTTGAAAAAAGTATGTATGAAAATCCGGAACAGGATTTAAATGCAAGGTGGTGGAGTTTAGTAGAAAAATATCAAGGACTAAAAAAACCTAGTGGGCGCAACAAAGCAGATTGGGCTTCTAAGATTCACGTTGCACTATATCCGGCGTATTACCACAATTATATGCTGGGAGAGTTGCTTGCCTCTCAGCTCTATTCATTCATTACAAATAACATTCTGGGAAAAGGAGAATCGGTTAGCTTTCACAACAATAATAAGGTTGGCAAATTTCTAATAGAGGAGCTCTTCTCTTTCGGTTCAACCAAAAATTGGAAACAATTAATCGAAAGTTCTACCAAAGAACCTCTTTCTGCTAAGCATTATGCTCTCCAATTCATTACAGCTTAGACAAATGAACAAGAATAAGAATCTTGGATTTCTGGGTTAAGAAACAAATACTTGACTTATAAAACACAATTTGTTATCTAAGTCAATAAAAATTGTCTTAAAACCAATGATTCTTAAACCTCTTCCGCCTGAACCTAAATTAAAGCTCGATTCCGAGTTACTGTCACTTATTTCTGAAACAGACACGCTGCTTTCGGAAATTGAGTTGTTGACAAAATTTATCTCGCCGAATTTCTTCGAGCTACTAAAACTAAACGAAGCTATTCACTCATACTCTCTTGACAACAATACGGGCTGGAATTTGGAATCATACTATCTTAATCCGGAGACTGCACCTCTTGTAAACAAAATAATTTATTCGTCCGACTTAGCTCAAAAAATATTAAAGGATGTTAAACCTTCCCGTTTAATAAACACAATTCATAAAGAATTATTTGGTGAAGAAAAAGAGGGCGGCTCATTTAGAAATCAAGAAACGAAATCAAACTTTTCTTTGCCGGACGGTGCGGCAATTCCGGAGTTGATGCATTCGCTAGAGCAATATTTATTGAACAACACTTTTTATCATCCGCTCATTGATGCTGCGTTGGTTCATGCTCAATTCGAGTTAATTCATCCCTTCAATTCCCACAATGGTATCACTGGAAGAATTTTGATGCTGCTTCATTTTATCTGGAAGCGAAAGCTCTCGTTTCCCGTTTTACAAACATCTAAAATTTTACGAAGTAAAAAAGTTGAATACTTTGACCGATTAGATGATTTGGCGAGAAACAACAACTGGAACAACTGGATAAAATTTATGCTGCACATTTATAACGAAGCCGCCAAATTTGTTTTGGATTACGCAATTAAATTTAACAACATCTCCGGGCAGAACTATCTTCTACTGATTGAAAAGAATATCGCCACCACGACTTCTCTGAAATTACATGAATTAATTAAACGAAAGCCGGTTCTTACAATTCAGCAAATAATTACCGAAATCAGCTATTCCAAGCAAACACTCAGCCTGGTTATTTCAAAATTTCTAGAAGAAAAAATCATTGAAGAAATTTCCGGCAAGCAGCGTTACAGAGTTTTTAAAAACAAACAGTTGCTTAACATTTTCGCGTAAACACTTATATACATACTTAACTTCAAAACTAAGGAGGAATTATGAAGCTGTTAAATGAATTCAAGACTTTTGCCATGAAGGGCAACGTAGTTGATATGGCAGTGGGCATTATTATCGGCGCGGCTTTTGGTGGAATTGTAACTTCGCTTGTAAGCGATGTATTAATGCCTCCTATCGGCGCATTAATCGGTGGAATAGATTTTAGTGCTTTATCTATTAAGATTTCTAATCCTTTAGATGGCGCAAAGCCGGTAGAAATTCTTTACGGAAAATTTCTGAACACAGTCATTAACTTTTTAATTGTTGCATTCGCAATTTTCTCTTTAGTAAAGGGAATGAACAGCATAAAGAAAAAAGAAGAAGACGCGCCTGCGGCTCCGCCTGTACCTAACGAAGAAGTAGTGCTGCTTACTCAGATCAGAGATTTATTATCTAGGAAATAAAGTGTTCTAATAAAGGTCGTTGTTGTTTCGTACGCTCGCTTCGATCACGCAAGAAGCGGGCGCCCGACATAACAACTTTGTGTTTTGTTCAAAACAAATTATAATAATTCGGCTCCACTATGAAAAAACTCTTGTTCCTTTTCGTTCTTCTGCCTCTACAAATTATGTTTTCACAATTGCTATTTCAGAGCGAGCCTATCGTTCGTGTAAGAATTATAAACTCCGTTGACACTTTGAGAATAAAGCTCGATAACAGCCGGGATTTGATCGGAGAGAATAATTTAAAAATACACTTCGGGGAAGGAGAAGAAATTGTTCTTGTTGTTGACGATGGAAAAATCAAAATAGTAATGGCTGACAGCTTAAATGCGGCTAATCTTAAATCTTGCGTATTGCAAAGCCCAACTGAGAATAGCACGCTGAAAATTAAAAACGTTCCTTACGGCGTTGGGTGGTGGTGGGAAAACAAAGAAGACAGAGTTTACGAGGGAAAAATTCATTTTTACGTAACCAACAAAAACATGTTTGAAGTAGTAATTCATTTGTCTCTTGAGCAGTATCTCAAAGGAGTGGTTCCATACGAAATAGGAAACGATTCTCCTCTCGAAGCAATGAAAGCACAAGCCGTTGCTGCGCGATCTGAAGCGGTCATGGCGCTTAATTCAAAATTGTACCGAGGAGAACATCACGATTTAACATCTGATGTTGAATGCCAGGTCTTTAGTGGAAACGGAAAGAGAACGGAGAATTCCGACCGCGCGGTTGATGAAACCAATAGTATAATCTTGAGCGAGAAAGGAAATCATATTAATGCATATTATGCTTCCAACTGCGGAGGACATTCCGAGTTAATCAAAAATGTTTGGGGAGATCGTCCCGGCGTTGAGTCTTATAGCGCTTCCCATTTCGATTCGGATGATTCTGCTTCTATAGATTTAAGCAATGAAAGCAACTTACGCGAATGGCTTTTCTCTAATCCAAAGTCTTATTGCAATCCAAACACAAACAGCGATCTGCCTACCTGGAGCCAAAATAATTTCAGATGGAAAGTTGAGCTAACTACCGAAGCTATCAACAAGATGACCGCTAAAGGAAAAGATTTAGGAAATTTGATAGATATAAAATTTTTGAAGCGGGGAGAATCGGGAAGAGCTTATCTGGCTAAATTTATTTTTGAGAAAGACAGCGTTGAGGTAAAAGGTGAATTGAAAATCCGGCAGATGATTAGTCCGCCGTTAAGAAGCGCTTGTTTTGTTGTTGATAAAACAGAAGCCGGTTTTGTTTTTTACGGTGCCGGTTGGGGACACGGAGTTGGAATGTGTCAATCGGGTGCGATAACTATGGCAAGAAATGGAAATAGCTTCGAAGAGATTTTGAAACATTATTACAGAAGTGCTGAGTTGTTAAACGTGTTTTAAAGGTTCAGATTCAAGTCTATTTGTTTCTCTTCGCTCTTAATTATTAGCGGCACAATCATCGCAACCACAAACGCTGCTAATCCAAGAAATACAAAAACGTTTCCTACTACCTGATCGTATTCTATCAAACCAAGTTTGTTAAGAATGTAAGTCCAATCGTGGTAAACTTTGTTGCCGCCTAGAAGAGGAAGTTTATGCG
>CAZEDR010000185.1:0-6832 GCA_964510975.1 uncultured Melioribacter sp.
TATCAACTGCTTGTCTTTGAATTAAAAAAATATCTTTCCAATGATTGTGTTCAATTGTTGCAGCTGTTTTCTTTTTTATAGTTTTGAATTTTATCAAGCTGAAACATTTTCTTTCGAGTGTTATTCCGCGCAACTGAACAAAGAATGGATTTTCTCTTAACAAGGCAAAAATCAATATTGCAATAACAACTTGTAATGGTAACGTTACTGCAATTACTAACAGTGCGGCAGATAAATCAAATAGTCTTTTTATGATTTTGTAAGTCATACGCTAGAAAATTAATGTCCATAAAATGTAATCCAGGATAAGAATCAAAGCGGAACTGACAACAAAAGAGCGGATAGTTGACAATCCAACACCCTCCGCGCCACCTTCAGTTCTAAATCCAATATGGCAGCCGAGCAAAGCTGTTACGCTACCGAATAAAAGTCCTTTTATTAAGCCAAATGTAAAATCGCTAAAAGCAAAATATCTTCTTACAGATTCAAAAAATACATTGAATGAAACGCCGAGAAATAAGTTGGAAATAAAATAAGCTCCAATAATTGCTATTACATTTGCGAATACAACCAGAACCGGCATCATTATCATAGCGGCAAAGAAGCGAGGAGTTGCGAGAAAACCTACCGGACTAATACCCATAGTTTCAAGCGCGTCAATCTGCTCTGTAACTTTCATCGAACCAAGTTCCGCTGCAATCGAAGCACCAACTCTTCCGGCTATTACAATCGCCGTCAGCACTGGACCAAGTTCCGTGATAATTGCACGAGAAGTAGCAGAACCGAGAAACGATAAAGGTGCTATACCTTTTAATTGATATGCAGCTTGCCAAGCGGCAACAGCTCCGGTAAAGCTTGCTATGATCAAAACAAGCGGTATTGAGTTTACACCAATGTGTTCCATTTGATAGAAGAAATTTTTTCTGCTTCTGTATAAACTTGGCGCGTGCTTAAATATATCTATGAGAAGTAGGAAAACTTGACCGCACTCTTCAAAAAAATTAAGTGTCTTTTCCCCTATTTTCTGCAAGAAAGAAACCATTATAGTCCTAAATATCTATACGTAAACTAAGAAAGTTGCTTGAATTTAGAAATTACTTCTTCTATGGTATGCAATTTACAGATTTCTTCCGCAGTGTCTATTGAATGGAAGTTTTTCGAAATATCAGCAAGCAGCTTCAATTGAAGTTCCGGTTCAGTTTCCGGTGTTAACAATAAGATTACAATCTTTGCATCTTTTGCGTCAAGCGATTCAAATTCAATTCCATTGCGGCAAACAGCTATTGTAATTATTGGGGATTGAATCTTCAATCGCGCATGAGGAATAGCTAGATGATTTGCTAACCCGGTTGAAAACTGCAATTCGCGTTTCCAAACTTCTTCAAATACTTTCTCTTTATTCAATTTACTTTTTGCTGAAACAAACTCGCACAGTTCTCTGATAATTAGCTCTTTAGTTGATGACTCTGAAAAAACAATCATCTCTTTCCGTAATAAATCTTTGAAGGTGAGTTTTTTCTTACTTCGTTTCAAAAAGTAACTCATTGCCGGGGCGCTACTAAGTGATGTTACCAAAGCCATTATTATCAGAGCAACAAATACTTTTTCTTGTATCAATCCGGCTTGAAAAGCGAGTGTACCAAGAACAATTTCCATAGCACCACGAGAGTTCATTCCAAATCCAATAGCAAGAGAATCTTCTTTGTTCATTCCTCCCCAGTAAGCACCAAGCCCGCAGCCAACTACTTTACCTACAAATGCAAGCGTAAGAAATATTAGTACAATGCCAATATCAAAATTTTGAATGAAGTTTACACGAAGTCCAATTGATACAAAAAATAACGGAGCAAAAATATTCGTTACAAACTGCTGAATGATTTCTCGAGTTTCTTCCTTGAGATGAACAGAATCGCCAATTGCAATCCCCACAATGAATGCGCCGAAGATTGCATGAACACCAATCCATTCGCTGAAAGCTGCACCCAAAAATCCGAGAGTTAAAATTAGATTTAAAACGCCTCCCGGATAAGTAGTAACTTTTTCAAACTTAGGTAAAATGTAATTGAAGATTTTTCGCCCTACTAATAATGTTAAAACTATAAACGCACCAAGCATTAGCATTGTAGAACCGAATTCAATTCCGCTGGCATTTCCCCTCATCATTGCAAGAATCACTGAAAAAATAATCCACCCAACTAAATCATTCAACATCGCAGAAGCTATTATCAGAAATCCAATCTCAGTTTTGAAAATATTGAGATCCATTAAAGTTCTTGCAACAACCGGCAGAGCTGTAATTGAAAGCGCAGTACCAACAAACAATGCAAAGATGAGATGATTTTCGTTTGATGTTATTCCTAATACTTTAGGGAAAAACCACGCTGCTCCAAAGCCGAGAGCAAAAGGAAAAACAACACCCATGAAACTGATTAACGATGCGGCTTTACCTTGTCTTGCAACTAGAGAAAGATCAACTTCTAATCCGGATACAAGCAACAACATAACTACTGCAAGCAGAGTTATTCCTTGAAAAGCAATGTTAACCGAACCGGAATTTGAAATAAAGTTATTCATAATAGAAGGAAACAAAGCGCCAAGTATAGTTGGACCAAGAATTATCCCGGCTAGAATTTCTCCAAGGACAATAGGCTGCTTAAACTTTTTGAGAAACTCACCTATAGCGCGCGAGAAAAAAAGCATTACTGCAACACTCGAAAGAAACAATACGATATCGGTTTCAGTCAAATTCATTCAACTGAGTTTTCCGGTTTAACAATTAATAATGAACAAGGCAATTGCCTAAAAACGAATTCCCAATCGTGTTGAAAAATTCTATCTAACAATTTTGGCTTTCTAGCCGGTGAAGGAATAACAAAGAGATCCCCTTTATTTTCGTTAACCCAATTGCTTGCTTCCCAGCCTTGCTTACCGTAAAGGCAAATCGTTTTAACATCGGCATCTACTAAATTTAATTCGCGAACAAACAATTCCATTTTATTTTTCTCTTCATCCAGCCAAGTATGCCGCATTGATTGCGCTTCTTCTTTCGATCCGGAATCGTAAACAGTTGTAGCTAATGCCGGCAGTTGAAATTCTCTTATAAAGAAAAGTTCGTGCGCATTTATCAATTGAGAAATTTCGTAAGCTTTTTTAGCGGCTAGTTCACTAAGTGAAGTAAAATCCACAGAGACACAAATCTTTTTAAAAGGAGCCCTTTCTACCGAAGGCTGAGTCAGCAGCAAAACAGAGCAAGGAGCTTCGCGCATCAAGGTTCTGGCTATAGAACCGATATAATATTTCAGAAAATTTTCTTTGATGAGAGCACCGGCAACAAGTAAGTCGATTTTTTCGGTCGAGCAAAACTCTAAAATGGAATCCTCAACATCCCCCTCTCTCCATAATAGTTTGTAAGTAGCCTCCTCAATTCCGGCTTCTTTAATCATTGCAGTCAATTCGGTTTTTAACTCTTCGCTAAAATCGCCAATGTGAATAAGAACCAATTCAGCATTGAACATATCGCTCAATCGTTTTGCTTCAAAAAGAAGCGCGCGTGAGTTTGGAGAAAAAGAAACTGCGAGACCAATTTTTTTGAAGGCCATTGCTCTGCTCAAGTTTTTTTGAAATTCTACATTAAGATAACAAACTTTTCGGGTTGGCAATTACTCTTATTTTATATATTTTTTTAAGTGGAATGTAACACAAACAATTGAGCGATAGGTGAAAGTATGAGTACAGAGTTAGTTGAAAAAAGAAAAAAAATTGAATTACCGGAAAATCTTGTTTTTGGAAAATTATTTTCTGATCACATTTTTGAAATGGATTACGATGGAACCAAGGGGGGCTGGCAAACTCCGGTTATTAAAAAATTAGAGAATCTTAGTATCCATCCGGCTGCAATGGTTTTCCATTATGGACAAGCATTGTTTGAAGGATTAAAAGCTTACAATTTGGTTGATGGACGCGTGGCTATTTTTAGACCGGAAAAAAATATTGAAAGATTGAATAACTCAGCTAGAAGATTATGTATGCCGGAAGCTGATCCGAAACTCGTTTTAAAGTGGTTGATTGATTTAGTAAGAATGGAAAAAGATTGGATTCCGGATCGTCCCGGCCATTCGCTTTACATTCGCCCATTTATGATTTCTACTGAACCATGTTTCGGCGTACGCCCGGCAGATCAATATAAGCTAATGATTATGCTTAGCCCGGTTGGCCCATATTATCCGGAAGGATTTAAGCCGGTACCAATTATGGTTGTGGATCAATATGTTAGAGCAGTACGCAGAGGAACCGGCGAAGCAAAAGCTGCCGGGAACTATGCCGCTAGTTTGATTGGACAAAACCAAGCTAAGCATGAGGGTTTCTCTCAAGTTCTTTGGCTCGATGCAATTGAGCACAAGTACATTGAAGAAGTTGGCGCTATGAATATCTTTGTTCGTTTCAAAGATGAAATAGCTACACCAAGTTTGGAAGGTTCAATTCTACCGGGAATAACAAGAATGTCTGTAATCCAAATCTTGAAAGATTGGGGATACACAATCAACGAACGCCCAATTTCAATTGATGAAGTTGTAGCTGATTACGATAAAGGCGAATTACTGGAAGTTTTCGGAACCGGAACTGCTGCAGTTATTTCATCCGTCAGCAAATTAAAGTTTCATGATAAGTTAATGACTTTTAACGAAATAGAAGCCGGCGAACTTGCATTAAAACTTTACGATGAACTTACCGGTATTCAATACGGCAAAGTTGCAGATAGACATAATTGGCTTACTTACATTGACTAATCTGGATTATTAATGTTCAAAAAATACTTAATCTTTTTAACGGTCGCGCTTATCAGCACGACCGTTTTTTGTGGCACTACACAAAAACCGAAAAACATCATTCTACTCATCGGAGATGGAATGGGACTTTCTCAAGTTTCCGCTTCAGTACTTTCCATCAGTAACGACCAGTTTAAAAAATTTCCCACTATTGGACTAATCAACACATGTGCGGCAGATAAGTTGATAACCGATTCGGCAGCGAGTGCTACCGCATATGCGACTGGAAATAAAACTAACAACGGAAAGATAGGTGTTGATGTAAACAATAAAGTCCTAACCAACATTTTTGAAATTGCCAAGAAGAAAAAGAAATCAACCGGGATTGTTGTTACATGCTCAGTTACTAACGCAACACCGGCAGCATTTCTGGCACATGTGGAATCGCGCAAAAGCGAGTTTGATATTGCAGCCCAGATATTAAACAGTAATGTTGATTTTCTTGCCGGTGCCGGAACCGATTTCTTCCTTCCAAAAGAACTTGGCGGAAAAAGAGAAGATGGCAAGAACTACGTTGACTCCATGAAAGCGAAAAACTACTTCTACTCTAACGATAGCACACTAATAGCTTCTCTTTCAACTCAGAAAAAGTTTTTGGGTTTGTACGGCGCCTACGCTCTTCCGCATGGTAATAAAAGAGATTATACACTTGGTCAGTTAACAAACTCTGCAATCCAATCACTTAGTAAAAATAGCAAAGGCTTTTTCTTGATGGTTGAGGGCTCTCAAATAGACTGGGCCGCAGATAAGAACGACAAAGAATATCTCTTTGCTGAGCAGAAAGATTTTAATTCCGCAATTGAAGAGGCGTTAAAGTTCGCAGAAAAAGATAAGAACACACTTGTAATTGTTCTTTCAGATCATGATACATCTAGTCTCGGCATTTCCGGTCTCAATAAAGAAACCGGTGTTCTGGATGTTGTCTGGGCAACTAGGTATCACACAGCAAATTTTGTTGGAATGTTTTCTTACGGATCTGGTTCAACTTTATTCGGCGGCATTCAAGAAAATAATGAAGTTGGGAAGAAGCTAATTAGCTTAGTTAACTGAAGTTACGCACTTTGTGATTTCTTAGTGTCTTTGTGACTTGGTGGCAAGAAAAGACATAAGAAATCGAGCCACAAAGGCACTAAGTCACCAAGTTTCACTGAGGAAAATTCATGAAATTCAACTCATGCGTAACTTCCTTCAGTTTGTTAATGAAAGGAAATAAAACTGTAGCTAATTATTTGTAGTGATGTGAATCTAAAAAGTGCGGGCAAATGAATTTTTCTGAAATCGAAAAGCTAAGACTACAAACCGCTGAGTTACTTCCACTGCTTACCGGAATGCCGAAAGTAATTTTACTCAACCATTTTTATAACACTTTATTATCAACTAATGATGAGTTTCTAATAAATGCGTTTTGTCTGGAATTCATCAGTGATTATCTATCATCCTTTGAGTTCTACAATCCGCATTTCTATTCGCCCGAAAAATCAGATGATTATTTAATTACTCTTACACAACTTACTAAAATTGACTTCCTTTCTGATTACTTAGAAAAATTCTCTTATGCAATTGAACATGTAAAGAAAAGCAAACTAGCTTTTTTGAAACAATTAGATTCCGTTGTTGTTGAAACAAAAGGGAAAGGTGAGCTTTTCTTCCCTCTAATCGGCACAATTACAATCGCTGATAGAGTTCTTCAGTTCAACTCAATTGAAAAAGTTACAATTAAGATTTCTGCAGCCACGCATAAAAATAAATTTGTGTTTGTTCCTTCTAACCACAAAAAGGAAAAATTAGAAGAGCAAGCTAAAATCAGTTTTGAGCTGGCAAAGAATTTCATTAGTTCCCGCAGACATAAGCTTAACAAGTATCATGAAGTATTAATCTATTTCGAAAATCCTTCGGCCGATTACGATGGCAATTCACTTGGCATTGCATTAACAATCGGTTTCATTGAGCGGCTCTCTTTAATTTATAACCTTCCATACATTATCCACATAAAAAGTAGAATTGCT
>CAZEDR010000186.1:0-5627 GCA_964510975.1 uncultured Melioribacter sp.
AAAACATTGGTAATAGTGCAGACGGCGGAGGTGGAGCTCTTTATTTAGGTGACGGTTTATTTAAATCAACTGATAATGGTAATACATGGAGTTCAATTGCTTCAACTCAGGTTAACAGTCCAAGTTCTTGGTCCAGCGATTGGCAGTATGTTTGGAGATTAGCAGTTGATCCTAGTAATCTTACTCAAGATGTTGTTTTTGCAGCAACAACCGGTGGCTTATACCGTTCACAAAATGGAGGGAATTCCTGGGCTAAGATTTTGGCGGCTGGAACATCCGAAGCAGTGCCTATGGATTTGGCAACTACGAGCGATGGAATTGTTTATACTGCATCCGGCTCAAAGGGAGGAGCCGATAATACAATTAAGGGAATTCGAAAATCAATCGATGGTGGAAATACGTTTGAGGACGTAACGCCTGCCGATATGCCGGAAAACTATGGTAGAATAGTTTTCGCAATTGCTCCATCGAACCAAAACATTCTCTATTTCTTAGTTCAAGGTGTAGAAGGAAATAATAGCTCAACTGCTGCTCATGGACACCAATTGTGGAGATCGGCAGACGCGGGAAAAACTTGGAACAATATAAGTTCTGTAATCCCCAGCAACACCGCTCCGGACTTAGATAATTTTAGTACGCAAAATGGTTATGATATGTTGTTAAGCGTTAAGCCTGATGATCCAAATTTTGTAATCTTTGGAGGAGTAAGCTTATTTAAGGTTCATGATGTAATGAATGATAACATGACTCTTGCCCAAAAACATATAGGTGGTTATGGGATGTCATCCAATAGCACAGCAAACGCTTTAAATGATTTTATAAATCATCACCCGGACCAGCATATAGGCCTTTTCTTACCCGGCAACAGCAATGTGTTTTATTGCGGTAATGATGGCAGTGTTAATATTGCTAATGATATTACTAAAACAAGCGATATGAATACTTTCTGGCAAAAGCCTAAAAGAAGCGGATTGAATATCACCCAATTTTATTCTGTTGCAATTGCACCAGAAGCTGGAAGCGGTTTTTTAGCCGGCGGTTTGCAAGATCGTGGAAACTGGATGGCTAGAAACAATAGTAACCCGGCTGATTGGCAAGAAGTTTCCGGTGGTGATGGAACTATTGCTCAGATTGCACCGGATGCGCTAAACACAGTGTTCCAAGCAACAACAAATGGAGAAATATTTCGCTATGCAAAAACTGATGTTACTTCTCCAGTTAACGAAACTACACCTATGAAACCAAATGGTGTAGCCAATGTTTTATTCGTTAATCCGTTCATACTTGATCCAAATGATGGTAACCTACTTTATTTTGCCGGCGGAACAAATGCTAACAATTCCGGTATTTGGAGAAACACAAACGCTACGAAGGCAACTTCTACAGAGGGGTGGCAATTTTTAGCAAACTCCGAAGTTGCTAATACTCAAGTAACAGCAATTGCAGCTTCAACAAATAATAGTAAGAATGTGGTGTATTACGGTACATCTGAAGGGAAAGTATTTAGGATTGATGACGCAAATTCGGGAGAGCCGAATAAAACTGAAATTTCTGGTGCAAGTTTTCCATCTGGATATGTAAACTGCATTGCCGTTGATCCTACAAATTCTGCAAATGCAATTGTAGTTTTCAGTAATTACAATGTTGATCGTCTCTGGTACACAACGGATTCGGGAAATACATGGGAGAGTATCTCAGGCAATTTAACCGGTGCCGGTGCGCCATCAGTTCGCTGGGCTGAAGTTTTTTACGTAGATAATCAGCTTAATGTTTTCTTAGCTACAAGTACCGGAGTATATAAAACAAATAATTTATCAGGCAATTCAACTAACTGGCAACCCGAAGCACAAACATCTGTAGGTAATGTTGTTTGTGTGATGTTGGATTATCGTTCATCCGATAACACGCTTGTAGTAGCAACTCATGGTAGAGGTGTTTTCGAAGCAAAAATAACTTCTTCCCCGGCAACAAAACCAGCTAGCCCAACTAATTTAACCGCTTCAATAGAAAGTGCCTCTTCTATTAAATTAACTTGGCAGGATAATGCAAATGATGAAACCGAATATAAAATTGAAAGGAAATTAATTCCTTCTGATTCATGGGCGAGTTTATTAACACTAAATTCAAATGCTACTTTCTTTACTGATAATAATCTGACAGACGGAACTAAATATTACTATAGAATCTATGCTGTAAATTCTGCCGGTAATTCGAATTATTCTAATGAGATTGATGCGGTTACAATTATGAATGCACCTACAAATCTGTCCGTTCAATCCTCCGTTGATTCAAAGGCGCAATTAAAATGGGATGACAATTCGAACAGTGAAGATGGTTATACGATTGAAAGAAAAAATGGTCAGTCGGGCCAATATCAAAGAATTAAAGATGTTAACGCTAATACAACTACCATAGTAGACGATGCTGTTAATGCTGGAACAGAATATTACTATCGTGTTAAGGGATTTAACGCCAACGTAAGTTCGACATACACAAACGAAGCGGGCGTAGTTATAACCGCCATCGAAAATAAACAAGCTATTCCGGTATCTTATCAGCTATATCAAAACTATCCAAATCCATTTAATCCAAGTACTATAATTAAATTCGCACTTCCAAAAGAATCTGCCGTACAAGTAAAAATTTATGATATAAATGGGCGACTTGTTTCTACACTACTAAGCGGAACAAAAAAGGCTGGCTATTATAACGTAACTTGGACAGGTTCAGACAGTTTTGGTAAAAGCGTTTCAAGTGGAATATATTTTTATGTAATTGAAGCCGGTGAATTTAGAGATACAAAGAAGATGTTATTCCTAAAATAATCTGAAACTCTTTTTAGTTTGTTAGGATTCCAAAAAAAGAAAAATATATAAAGGAGTTATTATGAAAAAGAACAGCACCTATATTTTGATGCTATCATTTTTACTTTTCACGGTAGGCTGTACTAAATCCGGCGAAGAGAAAAAAGAGGATAATTCGAACAGTGCCGTAACAGTTAAAGAAAGATTGCTCGCCACTAAATGGAATATGCTATTTAATGGTCAGTCCTATGGTACAATAATTTTTAACGATAACGGAACGTGCAAAAAAACGGCTGATGGGGCATATCTGGAAACAGAAGGAACATGGAAGTATGAAAATGAAAACCTAACGTTAAGCTTCCCATCTGAAGGAGAACCTTTTACCGGCACTGTAAAAGTTGACGGTGAAAATCTTATTGTAAAATTTATGGACGGCGCAATAATATATACTTATACGCCAGCTCAAATAGGCGAATCGATAAAAGGGAAAATAATTTCGGTTGAAGATACCGGCTTGGGTCCATTCGAAGGAATTACAATTGAGGATGAGAATAACGGGAATAAAGTCTATTTCATGGTTGAGGTAGGTAAGTTCAATTCCAAATCTCCTGATGGGAAACTACTTAATAAATATGTAACTGCAAGATATAAAGTGAATGACGTAATAAGAATTACTGACTTAATGTTGAGAAGCGAGTATGAAAAAGCAGCCG
Organism: uncultured Melioribacter sp.; assembly: GCA_964510975.1. Taxonomy (GTDB): domain Bacteria; phylum Bacteroidota; class Ignavibacteria; order Ignavibacteriales; family Melioribacteraceae; genus Stygiobacter. The sequence goes on from CAZEDR010000186.1 coordinate 3,518, forward strand.
CGCAAGCTCATGTATATATCGCGGGTAAATATTTATCGGGTGAAATAGGTGATATGGGCTCATACATAACTATTTTGGATTCGGACGGAAAAGAAGTACAGTATCAAGGTACTTTCGAAGTTGATGCAGCAAATGTTGATAAGTATAAAGGGAAAAAGGTTATTCTTTATTATGAAGAAACTACCGAATATGAACTATTAGACTTAATTGTGAATAGTAAGTAAAACTATGTTCTTTAGAACAATTACAAATGAAGTTTGTTTGAGATAGACTCTTAGCTAAAATTACTTGTACTAGATTACATATCCAGCATGTACGAGGCTCTTTTTTGCGAAGAACTCAAAACCAAATTTTTTAGAAAAAACTTTCTGCTTCTCGGGATTAATGAACATTGATTCCGGGAAGTAGTATAAAATCCGTATCCATTTGAACACTATTGTTCAAGTGAATTAAGAATCTCTGTTACTTCATTTGTCGGTGCTTGGCAAGCATGATTCTTGCATAAGTAATAAGTCGGTTTACCGTTTTTCATTTTATACTCTTTAAAGCCATCCGGCAGAGGATGGCTTTGATCTAATGAACGAAATACCAAATTAGGCAAGTAGTTTATGCTTACCGCTTTCGAAATATTTTCATCGATTCCATTTGATAGATCAACAACGATAAGTTCCATTCTGTTTTCGTTCTCGATTATGCCGGACATCAAGAAACTTGAAGCAAACGGAGACTTGTTTAAAATTTCTCCGTTTGAGGAAATGAGTTTGAAAAAATATTCATCGTACTTTGTTTCAAAAGTAAATGAAGAAAGCTTATTTAATAAATACGCCATTACAGAGTTGCCTGATGGAATTGCGCCATCATAATATTCTTTAGAACGTATAAGAAGGGCTTCGTTATCTATTGCAGTAAAGAAAAATCCACCTTGTTCAGCATCCCAGAACCTCTCTATTGCTACATCCATTAGATTCACGGATTGCTGTAAGTATTCCGTATTCATAGTTGATTGGAATAGTTCGAGCAATCCCCAAATCATATAAGCGTAGTCATCAATAAATCCGTTTTGAATTGACTCTCCATCTTTGTATCTGTGAAGTAGATAATTATTATCGGCATACAGATTATTCTTAATAAAACCGGCGGCTCTTTCGGCAGCATGTATGTAAGATGCATTATTAAAGACCCTTCCGGCAAAGGCTAATGATGAAATCATCATTCCGTTTAAATCGGTTAGCACTTTCCGATCCTTAAGAGGGTGAATTCTCTTTTTGCGGGTTTCAAACAAAATAGAAACTAATCTTTGTGTTGTTTCGTCATTAAGAATACTGTCATTTGTTCGGTGAGGAATATTAGCTTCATTTAGAGATCGACTAGATTCATCTAGAAAGTTTCCTTCCTTTTTTATGTTAAAGTGATTCAAGACGAATTTCAAATCTTTTTCGCTAAACAAAGATTTAAGTTCATCAAATTCCCAAGTATAGAATTTACCTTCGATGCCTTCGCTATCGGCATCTTCAGCTGTATAAAAAGCACCTTCGCTACTAGTCATGTCTCGTAATACATAACGAATTATTTCATCAGCTGTTTGCTTAAATAATAATTCTTTAGTTAGCTGATAAGCTTCTGCATAAATGCGGATCATCATTGCTTGATCGTAGAGCATCTTTTCGAAGTGGGGAACAAGCCATTCTCTATCGGTTGAATAACGATGAAAACCAAATCCAATTTGATCGTAAATTCCACCTAGTCTCATTGCTTTTAGTGTTTTCACAACCATCTGTAATGCTTCATAATTCGAAGTTGCATTCGAGTAGCGAAGTAAGAACATAAGATTGTGCGGGGATGGAAATTTTGGCTTTTCACCGAAGCCGCCATATTCAGAATCGAATCTAGATGAAAAATGTGAGAAAGTTTTTAGCAGTAAATCTTTCGTTTTTGTTATTTGTGAAGAAGCTGGAACTGCATTACCTAAATACTCCATTATTTGATTCACATTTGCTGCGATTTGATCTTTTTTGCCATTCCATGTTGTGGATATGCTTGTAAGCAAATCAACAAAGCCAATTCTTCCATACTTAGATGTTCTTGGAAAATAAGTGCCGGCGTAAAAGGG
>CAZEDR010000186.1:5637-6793 GCA_964510975.1 uncultured Melioribacter sp.
TGCTTTTCCGGGGTTAAAAATAGTGATAGAGGCCATCCTCCGCTTCCATTTATAATCTGACACGTAAGCATATAAATATGGTCTAAATCGGGGCGTTCTTCACGGTCAACTTTGATCGCAACAAAATGTTCATTCAATATAGATGCAACTTCTTCATTCTCGAAAGATTCTTTTTCCATTACATGGCACCAATGACAAGTAGAGTATCCTATCGAAAGAAAAACCGGTTTATTTTCATTTACAGCTTTTTGAAAAGCCTCATCACACCAAGGATACCAATCCACCGGATTGTGAGCGTGCTGAAGTAAATAAGGTGATTTTTCGTTTATAAGTCTGTTAGGTGTTTTAGTATACATTGCTAGTTCCGCTCTCGTAATTCATACATATATAATCTTCACTGAGATTTAAAAGTTCAATAAGGAATAGAATGAATTTTCAGATAGACTGTTATAAGTATTATTGCTAAGAATGCCATATACTCAAGAATAGACAACGATGTCTGCAATCAATATTAGAAGTCTTCTATGCTACATAAACATGTGGTTTTGTATAATCATCGTAACTAAGTGCTGATGGTCTCGTCTCAAGTAGTGAAGCAAATAAATAATGAGTAAGTAAAAACCAACAATAAAAAACGAGGCACACAATGAAAGCAAGATTATTCTTAACCGGAATCCTCATGTTGACAGTTGTGTTAACTGCATCAACATTTGCAAATGTTAGTCCAAGCAGCAAAACAAATACTTACGAAACAATTGAATTAAACAGACTAATCGGTTTATCCGAGGATAATGAAGGTTTGCGTGTAAGTGCTGCGTTCAATCTGGGCGAAATGAAATCACAGAAAGCCGTTATTCCACTCATGAAATTATTAAAAGATGGCAAAACTGATGAAGAAAAAATAATTGCCGCTTTATCATTAATTAAAATCGGTGATCCTCAAGGTGTATTTCTAGTTAGCCGCGCTGCGCAATTCCAAGAGTCTGCTCGTGTAAGAAGAGTTTGCGAAAAGTTCTACAACGGTTATTTGATTCAAAAGGCAAGTGTGTTAAAATCATCGGCATTACAAGTCGCTTCAAAGTAATTTTGGTTAGACTCCAGGTAAAGTCTGGCACTATGTGCCGGACTTTTTTATTTATCTAAATTTTGAATAGTG
>CAZEDR010000187.1:0-5375 GCA_964510975.1 uncultured Melioribacter sp.
TCGTTAAATGCGTTTGCGTAAGGATCAATCAAAATACATTTTGTTTGCCGGTTGATAACGCCGGCGATTAAATCTTTTAACTTCTTGTCGGACTTTGTTAGCGGAAGATAAGGCCAAACTTGCGCGGTTGAATCGCGGAGCCACATTGCGTTGATGTCACCGGTAATAACAAACGTATCTGGTCTGCCGTCAATCATTTTGTGGGTAACGGTTGTATCGAGCGTGTTCGGAAAACAGTTTTCAAAAAGCCAGCCTAGTTCTTCATCAGCTATGCTATTTTTCATCTCAGAAATCTTAGCTTCAACAGCATCACTAATAAATCTACGATCTGCAAGCTTTGGCCTCTTGCTTTCAAATCCGGTTGGGATGAAGCTATTTGCAAAGCTATTATTTGCAACGCTAAAACCGGCTAACGCGAGTCCGCCGGTTTTAATAAAATCTCTTCTTGTTGGCATGGTAGTATTGTATAATTGATTAATTGTTGTTCAAATAAAACATGCTAGCCGGAATTATTCTGCGGGCAATTCCCGGGCCTTCAAATTCCAGTTTAAGCGCTTGGCCTCCGGCGTTCTCAAAAAACTTAATCTGAATTGGATACAAACCTTGCTTCAAATTAACCTTGCCGCTTTTTTCAACAACTCCATGAGTTTTATCATTATCAACAACAATTTTATTGTTGATGAGAAGCATACTTCCATCATCGGAAGCTAAATAGAAAGCATAATCTCCATCTTGCTCTATCTTTATTTTTCCTTCCCACAAGACAGCATAGAAATCTTCCGACGGCTGTACTTTATCTAATGATACCTCATACGCTTTTCCGGTTTTTATTGGGTTGAGTAGATCAAAATTCGGTAAAGAAGGCCATTCTCCTTTGAACGTTTTATAATTCAATCCATTCTTTGCGCTATCAATTACAGTACACACAACTTGCGCGGTAGGACTTGATTTTCCATTCTTCAAAAACGTTTTCGCTTTTATAATTGTTTGATCTTTAGCTTCAACGGGAGCTTGATAAAGATTTGCTAATGTTGTTGGTTCAGAATTATCTGTTGAGTAATATATTTTTGATCCGGCTATCGGGGAAGCAAGTTCAATCGCATCGCTTTTTTTTATAAATCTTTCTCCACTTTCACTTGGCGGCGGAATTCTGAAATTATAATTATTCGCTTCTAAATAATTGTATTGGAATTTCATTCGTTCAAGAAAGTCGCTTAAATCTCGGGATGATTTTGGCGACCAAACAACTTCGCTTAGTGCCAGCATTCTGGGCAGAAGCATATACTCAACATGATCCGTCGTTTCAATATATTCCGTCCACATATTTGCCTGCGCGCCCATAATATATTTTGCTTCTTCTTCGTTCAGCACATCGGGAACGGGTTCATAAGAATAAACTTTTTCCAAAGTAGTATATCCGCCGATGGCTTTGGGCTCATCGAACAAACCTTGATAATGATCGAAGTAACAATGGGTTCCAGGAGACATTACAACGTAATGATGTGCTTTAGCAGCTGCTATTCCGCCATCGATTCCGCGCCAGCTCATTACTGCGGCGTTTGGCGCTAATCCTCCTTCAAGTATTTCATCCCAGCCTATAATTTTTCTTCCCTTCGAGTTTACGAATTTTTCTATTCGCTGAATAAAATAACTTTGAAGCTCATGCTCATCTTTTAAATCAAGAGCTTTGATTCTTGCTTGACATTTTTCGCAAGCATGCCATCTTGTTTTAGGGCATTCATCGCCGCCTATGTGAATTATTTCGCTTGGAAAAAGAGCCATAACTTCAGTTAAAACATCTTGCAAGAATTCAAAAGTTTTATCATTACCGGCGCAATACACATCTTCAATTACGCCCCAAGTTGTTCCAACTTCAAACGGTCCACCCGTGCAAGAATATTCAGGATAAGCTGCAAGAGCAGCCTGCGAATGACCCGGCATTTCAATTTCCGGAATTACTGTAATATATTTTTGTTTTGCGTAAGCAACAACTTCTTTTATTTGCTCTTGTGTATAAAATCCTCCGTGAGGCTTTCCATCTTTCATAGTTTCTTTACGCATCGAGCCGATTTCTGTTAACTTAGGATATTTTTTAATTTCAATACGCCAGCCTTGGTCTTCGGTTAAATGCCAGTGGAAGGTGTTCATCTTATACATCGCCAAGACATCAATATATTTTTTTACGAAGTCCACAGAAAAGAAATGACGGCAAACATCAAGATGCGCTCCTCTCCAGGCAAAGCGAGGTTCATCTTGAATATTTATGCACAGAATCGAAAAGGATTTTTCTTTGGATTCAACCGGAAATAATTGAAGCAAAGACTGAATTCCATAAAATAGTCCGCTTCCGCTTCCGGCGGTAATTTTAATCAAGTTTGGCTTCATCGAAATTGAATATGCTTCTGCTGCTGTGATCTCTTTATTGATCTCGAGCTGAATCAAACTTGTTGGAACATCTTTGGTCATTTTCCATGTTGCAAAAACTTTTGTTCCGAGTTTATTGTTAATTGCGCCGGCTAATAAATCGCCAAGGGATTGCATCTCTGCGCTCTTTTCAATCCAAATTTCAGTCTGTGCGTTAAACGTAAAAGCTCCTTTTACCGCTTCAACTTTTACCGGTTTCGGTACAATCGAATTGTTGATTTGCGCGGACATAGAAAAAAACATACAGAATAGTATTAGAATCATTGCTTTAGTTTTCATTCTTCACCTAATTGATTTTCTTTATTTGTGAAATAGAGGATATACTTTATTACAATAACGGCGTTTGCAACTAAAAATACAATTACACTAACCCAAGAAAAACTACTTATTCTTTGAGTACCGGTTACATTCGCATTAAAAATTTCATAAAACATGTAAACAAATAGAGCCAGACAAACGCTTCCCAGCCAAAGCAGCATAGCTTGCAGCATATTAAATGTATGCTCTCGTCTCGATTCGTTTAACCAATAAACTTTGTTCGGCAAATTAATTAGAGATTGCGGAAAGCGAGGTACAAAGTAACTCATACCGCCAAATATCAAAAAGAAGAAGAGAATTATTCCATAATGAAATATCAGGTAGCTGCTTTTGCTCATCCAGCTATCGGCCCGGTTATAAAAATCAAAATGAGATGCAATTCTTTCCGGCAGCTGATTATAGTATATAAACGGAAGCAAGATTGAAATTGCAAAAAGTAATAGAAAAATTGTTTTTGCTGCGCGAGTATTAGACATTTAAGCGTAATTTTTGAATCCAAAATCCGTAAAATTTTGCAGAAGGAAAAGCCTCAAAAATTTTATTTTGATTTAGGAACACCCAAATAAATTCAATCTATTTTCGGTCTAAATTTTATGCTAGCCCGAACTGCGCAAGATGATGCTGAAAATGCTTTCGGTGAAAAACTTCCCACTCTTCCTTATTTAATAATCCAAAAGTTGGATTCACAAAAACCGATTCCGGCTTGTCTCTGTATAGGGCTTTATAATCGTCAATTTCATTTCTTAACACAGAAATCGCTTCATCAGTCGATGAGAATTCAAGCGGCGGTAGGTTGTCCCCAATAACCGGGCTAATAAAATTTTTCGGAAGCGGTCTTTCGCTCATCAATATTCTTTTTAATGTAGGAAATTTTTCTTCCGGCGTGGCACAAGCAACATGCAGTTTACCGTTGCTAATTCTAACTGATTGAATTAGGTGTTCAATCATATGTTGAAAACTCATCTTTCCCCATAACGCACTGGGTTCGGATTTAACGTTAGTTAAGCATACAAAAAATTCATCAATGTTTTTCAAGAACAGTTCCTTTCGCATTAGTTATTCAAAAAGAGTGAATGATCGAAATAGCCGACATTTATGAAAATCATCACAAATGTCTCTTCTTTGTTTTACTCCTATCATAATTAATAAAAATAATGCAAATTTCGCCATATAAAATCATAAGTTTGAAAATCATCAATTGGTAATAGATGGGCTCTCAGCAATTATTATTAATCGTAGTTGGCATAATCGTAGTTGGCTTGATGATTTATGCCGGATTTAACATTGGAAGCGATTACATGGAAAATGCTAACCGCGATCAAATCATTTCCAGTCTTTACGATTTGGGGTTGAATGCACAGCAGCATTTCAAAAAAGAACTCTCTCAAGGCGGAGGTGGCGGAACATATACGGGATGGGTAATACCTACACAGTTAAAAAACACACAGTCGGGAACGTTTGATGAAGTTGTAAGAGAAGATCGTGTGGATTTAAGCGCCGACGGAACTGTAATTGGACGAAACGGAAGAACTAACGTTCGAGTTACAGCTCGTGTTAACGAAGACGGAATTAAAATTACAATTATTAATTGAGGGCTGCTTGGCAGAAGAGAATACCACATATATCAATTACTTAATTGAAATATCCAAATCCGGAAGGCAGCGCGGTTATTTGGATTTATGTGAGATTATCATACCCAATATTTTTACTGTGGTTTACCGATTGGTTAACGATCTTGAGATGGCAAAGAAGCTAACGATAAAAGCTTTAATGCAAGGATGGATGGAAATAAAGACTCTCGACTCAAATAAGCCATTTGTTGAATGGATAAAAAATATTGCAATAGGTTGTTCTATGGAAAAACTAATAGACAATAATTTGGTTATTCCGATGATGTTAGAACAGAAGTATCCAGATTCAGCTGAGTCCGATCTGGAAAGTGCAATTAAAAGCCTTCCAGCCATGAACAGAGTAATTTTTGTACTGCACGATTTAGAAGGATTCTCCTATCAAGAGATCAATCAATTTTTCCCGGAATTGATTTATGATGAACTGAAGACAAACCTTATTCAAACACGCCAGTATCTTATTGGAAGCATTACGCGATGATTTGCGAAGAAGTTAAAATAAATCTTCACGATTATGTTGATGAGCTTCTGGATGAAATAACAAAGCGCGATGTTGAATATCATATTCGGAACTGCGATCTCTGTTTCAAAGAATACCAGAAAATGTTGGCTTTCTTCGAACGCCTTAGACAACTGCCGGTTGTCATAAATCCGCCGCAAGAAATTATTGAGAGAGTAAAATCCGAATTGATGAATATGGGCAGCGTTTCATCTGTTCCAGATGCTAATGTTACTCCTAGAAACGCCCGCAAAATTGCAAAAGAAAAAGAGAAACAAGAAAAGAAATTAAATAAAGAACGCGCTGCCGTTAGAAAAAGTCTTGTAACAAAAAGAATTTATAAAAAGCCATACTCCAGAGGTCCTTCGGTAGAGCTAAAGAGAATTCTCTATATAGCATTGCCTCTTGCCCTAATCGCGTTTGGATATTTTGTATATGATTTTCAGAAGTATAATTATCCATGGCAGGTTGTAACTATTGCCGGAAATCATACTATAAATGGCAGA
>CAZEDR010000187.1:5385-6709 GCA_964510975.1 uncultured Melioribacter sp.
GAAAGGTTATCTTATTTTAAAAAAAATTTCCGAGACGATAAGAGCGATAAATGGGATCAAGGAGAAACACTTTCCACAGATGACCAATCTAAAGCAGTTGTTACTATACCCAAAGTAGGAACAATGGAGGTTGGTACAAATTCTCTTCTAGTGTTGGATAGAGCAAAAGATGGTGCTAATCAAGTCTATATTAAAAAGGGAAGTGTCGGCATTTCCAACACAGAAGATATGCCCGACTGTTCTTTAATTGTTGAAGGGTTTGAGATTATTGATCGCGGTGGAAAATTTGAGCTTACTACCGTTTCTTCTCTTGGTGCTATACTAAAAGTGAATTCAGCCTTTGTAGAAATTACCTTTAACGGGAATTCTCTGATGGTTGATGAAAACCATACATGCATTTTACGAAAAGGGCGCAGACCCGGAACGCCGATTAATATAAAAGCTTCCGATAGTTTACGAGCGGCGGTGGAATTGTTTGATTTTGGACAAGGCGGAGAAGCTGCTGTCGAAAAAATTATTTCTTTGGCTAAAGAAGAAGATATGCTAACACTTCTTGCTCTCCTTCCCTACGTTCAACAATTACAACGACAAATAATATTCCAAGAGATCAGTAACAGATTTCCTCCACCGGAAAATGTAACGCGCGCCGGAATAATCCGCTTGGAAAGCGAAATGCTTTACCGATGGTGGGAAGAAATTGAATGGCAGCTATAATTTTAATCGTAAGTAAATGTTGGCGTTGCTAAAAATCTATAAATTTTCCAGCCCAGATTCTTATCCTTCTTTAGTACACGCATGCTTCTTTTGGAATAAACCGGGCTGGGCTTTAGTTCTATTGGATGAGGCATCATAAACGAACTTGTACAAATTACGTAAGCATAGCCATCGCTTATCAGAATCTCTTCAATTTTAGTTTCCCATTTCCCTTCGGGATACTGCCTGCGGTATTGAAGTAAATCGTTTCTCATCGCATCCTGGCCAACAATATCCGATGAATCGGCAACAACTCCGCGATAGTTGGCATCTATCAACTCCACTGCTGTTTCAATATCACCGGCATTATAAGAAGTTGTGTAATTCTCTATTAATTCTCTTACGGCAGCTTCGTCGGCAGTCTTGGCGGATTTTCTCTCATCTTCACGTACTTCTTTTGTGCATGAAGAAACAACAATTATTAATAGTAACGATAAAAGAACTTTGCGAATCATATTAATCCTGACTTTAACAATACAATTATAAGCAAACTATTCTAAGGTGTAAAACGAAATGAGCTACCAAATTTTTGGATTTTATTTTTGCCGTTGTATGCCGATAATTTGTTAGG
>CAZEDR010000188.1:0-6664 GCA_964510975.1 uncultured Melioribacter sp.
GAAATGGAGAGTTGCAGGAGTGGTTGATCTGGCTTCCCTGGAAAGGAAGTGTACCTGTAAGGGTACCGAGGGTTCGAATCCCTCACTCTCCTCCAAGAAATATAAAACCTCGATTATAGCAAAATAAGGCTGTCTTCGAGGTTTGTTGTTTTAAGAGGGGTCTGCTTAGTCGGCTAAATTGGGTGTTTTCTAGGTGTTTGGTCACAAAATGGCACAATATTTTTTACAGAAATTTGAATTTTACGAGGGTGAGGAATTACAGCCGCCCATAACGAAATTGCTGTTTTTCTGATTACTTCGAGGAAACAGTTAGCTTCTAAATTACTCATTGTTGATAAATCCTTGCGATTAGGCAGATGCGTGATTCTGTATTGCGCAGACGTATTTCTGCGATTGACGCGCAACCTTCCAAACCGAATGAACAGTTATCCAATTATATCAATGTTTAGTAAAACATATAATTTGACATTATGTCCACTTAAACATATATTTTCACCACCTCCTTCTTATTTCGAGTTATTATTATTCTACTTAATAACTCTTATATATAGAATTTCATCAAAGCAAATAGTTTTACGAAGGTGTTTAACATGTTACCTGAAAAAGATAACTATCAATCAATGCAAAAGTTATTCAAGATGCATGGAGAACACCTCTCTGTGAATAAAAATGATGATCTTATTCTCATCAAAAATTCGGCTAATTGTTTTTATCTGGTTCTGGACGGAAGCATTGATCTTGTTTTGAACATAGAAGCCCCAAATACTATTACGAAGAAAGTTGGCAAGAACGAATTTTTTGGTTTCGAGGAATTGTTAGGGGGAGAAGTTAAAATTAAGTCAGCCGTGGCGGGAGAAAATTCTAATCTGCTTAAACTTGTAATAATTGATCAAGCTCTCTTTCAAAAGGAATCGCAAATTGCAAAAATTAACACAGTACATATAAATAACGATCTTTCACAAACTACATTTGACACCGGCTTAACAAATGTAACCGATATAAGCGGCATTAAAATTATTCATTGCAATTTTCGGAGAGCAAATTTAACTAAAGCCATAGACTTCAAAAATTTTATGCTTGATTTAATCAATGCCGGTAATAATCGAATAATTATAGATATGAAAGCGTGTAAATTAATTGATTCGACTTTTCTCGGAACATTAGTTGTTCTAATGAAAAGGCTTTCAGCATATGAAGGAAAATTCAGCCTTGTTTGCAACAACGATATATGTTCGTGGTTATTTGTGATGACCAAAATGGATAAGGTTTTTAATATATCTCAATCTCTGGACGATGCTATAAATGCTATGATATAGCAATAGTTCTGGCAAAATACTATTTGGCAACTATCGTAGATATAAAAATAGATGATAGAACAAGAATCAGAAAACAATGTAAATGAACTGCTCGAAGAAAATAATCGTCTTCGCGTTACAATCGAAGAGTTATCTATTCTGAATGAAATAGCAACAGCTGTTTCCTCTTCACAATCACTTCAAGAAATAGAATCTCTCATTATAAAAAAATGCCTAAAATACCTTTCAGCCGAGGAAGGCGTAATAATGCTGTTGGAGAAAGACAATTTCAACAAACCTTTTCATACAATTTTGAGGACTAAGAATAGCGCAATTACTTCGTCAGCGTTTAAGCTTGATGATCAAATTCTTGGGTGGGTGATGAAAAACAAAACATCTCTTACAGTAAATAACTTTCAAGAGGATAATCGTTTCAATGTAAGCAGTAAAAAGGACATTTCTCTGAATTCTTTTCTGGCTGTACCGATGTTTGTAAAAAAAAATCTGATTGGTATTATAGTTTTATTTAATAAACATAAGGGCGCATTTACAGAAGGAGATCAGAGGCTACTAGCAATTTGTGCTTCACAATCGGCACAAGTTATTGAAAGCGCACGTCTTTATAGCCAGGAGCAACATTTTACAAAATTGAAAGAGGAAATGGATCTTGCAGCGCGAATCCAAGTAAATCTCCTACCGAAAGAATCAATGTTGTTAAATGGTTTCCAAATCATCGGGCAATCAATCCCGGCACGCGAAGTAGGAGGAGATTTCTTTGATTTTGTTCCTTTTACAGAAAGTCTAATTTCAATTTGGCTGGGAGATGTTTCTGGGAAGGGAATTCCCGCCGCTTTACTTATGGCAAATTTACAGGGATTTCTTCGATCACGGAGTTTTACGGACAAAGATTGTAATATTACTGTGCAAGCGTCCAACGATTTTATGGTATAGAATGATGATAACGGCAAATTTGCGACATTGTTTTATTCTATTCTGAATACAGAGACGGGTCTACTGAATTTTATAATAGCCGGACACAATAACATACTCCATATTAAACATTCAGAGGAAATAGATATTTACAAATCTTCGGATATACCAATAGGAATTTATAGGGATTATAAATTTGAAGAGAGGACACTCGTTATTAAGGATGGGGATTTTCTGCTTATATATTCCGACGGTATTACGGAAGCCGAGGATAAAAATGAGAATCTATTCGGTGAAGAGCGATTGATAGAAATCGTAAAAAAACATTTGAACGATGATCCGAAAACAGTTATAGAATCTATCTATGCCGAAGTAAATTTATTTTCAATGGGCAGTCCACAGAATGATGATCAGACTCTGCTTATTATTAAACTGGATTAGAAATGAACTATAGAACTAATAAAGCAGAGAATATTTACAGACACAGTTTGCAGCATATTCAATGAATTTCATTTTGATGTAACTAATTTATTGACAACATCAGCTTTTATATCATTTGATGTGGATGAAGTTAATTGCCTTTGAACTGTAATAATTTCCGATTAGTCCTAAATTCATTTTACAGTAAGAGAAGATAGCCGTCATAATACAAATTCAAAAAGAAATAGCCTTTATATGATGCCTTCAAATATCTCTCATTTTGAAATTATTGAATCCATTGGGGCCGGTGGAATGGGCGTCGTATATAAAGCTCTAGATAAAAAATTGAACAGGTCTGTCGCAATAAAATCTTTGGCCAATCATTTATCGCATAATCCCGATTTCAGAAAAAGATTTTTGATTGAAGCTCAGGCCGCCGCCTCATTAAATCATCCCAACATTACAACGATATATGAAACAATTGAACTTGATAATGATGCTTTTATTGTAATGGAATTTATTGAAGGGGAAGACCTTTCTAAAAAAATTACACGGACTGGGCTGGACATCAAACTTGTATTGGATTATGCAATTCAAATTGCTGATGGTTTGAAGGAAGCACATTCAAAAGGAATTGTCCACCGCGATATAAAATGCGCCAATATTATTGTAACAAATAACGGTCTTTTGAAGATCATGGATTTCGGGCTGGCAAAAATTGCCGGACAATCAATGATGACACAGTTAGGAACGACAATTGGCACAATTAATTATATGTCTCCAGAGCAAGCGCGTGGTGATGAAATTGATTTTCGCACCGATCTTTGGGCTTTGGGTATAATTTTGTATGAAATGCTGGTCGGCAGACTTCCATTTAAAGGTGAGTATGAACAGGCAGTTATTTATTCGATACTGAATGAAAAACCAAAATCAATTTTAGGATTCAATAACAAGATCCCGGCAGAACTAGATGATATAATAAACAGGCTTCTTTCCAAACTGCCTGATGAAAGATATTCAAGCACAGATGACTTGCTACAAGATCTAAAAATAATAAAGCAAAGTACCGATACCGGAATTCCTGTTTCTCATTTAAAAACTGGATTGGGCACAGCCGAATACATCAGCAATATTAATGCTGAAAAAAAATCTTCTTCAGTATTCATGAATAAGCGAATTGTCGCGATTTCATCCTTCGTTGTTCTCTTTTTTATAATAATATTTTTACAAAGAGGTAGTATTCTAAAATTATTCGGTAGCGGGTTGGTACCGGACGAAAGACACCTTGCCGTGTTACCATTTGATTTCATTGGAAATGATTCTACAAGCCAAGTATTCTGCAATGGACTTGTCGAAACAATTTCAAGCCAGCTTTCACAGTTCGAACAATTTGAAGGTGCGCTCTGGGTTGTACCTTCGAGCGAAATCCGTAAAGGAAAAGTTGAAACTGCCGATGACGCACACAAAAAATTTAATGTGAATTTGGTTCTTACCGGAAGTGTTCAAAAAATGAATCAAGGTTACAGACTAGCTTTGAATTTGATAGATGCGGAAAATAAACGGCAGCTTGCATCAAGAATTATCGACGACCCGATGACAAATAATTCGTACTTGCAGGATGAAGCAATAGTAAAAGTTGCCGACATGTTAAATATAGAACTCAAACCTGAAAATCTAAAAGTGCTTCTGAGCGGAAAAACTTCGAGTGCAGAAGCCTATGAATTATATCTCAAAGGAAAAGGGTATTTGTTGAATTTTGACAACATGAATAACGTAAATACGGCAATAAAATATTTTGATAATGCTATAAAGAAAGATACTTTATTCGCACTTGCCTTTGCAGGTCTGGGTGAAGCCAACTTATACAAATACATGAAGACAAAGGAAATATCTTTTATCGAATCTTCTATAAGAAGTTGTACTAAAGCAAATCAGTTAGACGATAGATTGCTTCAGGTGAGATTGACTCTCGGATCGGTATACATCGAACTCGGCAAGTTCATTGATGCAAAAGAACAATTTCAGAAAGTATTAGAAATAGATCCTCGCAATTCCGAGGCTTATTACGGAAAAGCAAATGCACTTGTTTCACTCGGTCAGTCTTCAGAAGCGGAAGCATCCTATAAAAAAGCCATTGTAATGAAACCCAGTTACTGGGCCGGTTATAACTGGTTTGGTATATTTTATTGGCGTCAAGGCAAATTCCAAGAAGCTGCCGCACAGTTTCAGCGCGTAATAATTTTAACGCCAAATAATTCATTGGGCTACAGTAATCTTGGTTGGATGTACTCCAACCTTAATATGAATGACAAAGCAATAGAGATGTTTAAAAAATCTTTGACTCTTCAAGAAGATTACAGAACATACTCCTACATTGCTGCAATATATTTTCAAATGGGAAATTATGTTGAAGCTGCAAGGCAATATGAAAATGTTCTTAAATTGAATATTAATGATTATAATATGTGGGGTTATCTGGCAACATGTTATTATTGGATTCCGGCGGAAAAGTATAAAGCACAAGATGCTGTAAAAAAAGCGCTTTTGTTAAGTGAACCTCAATTAAAAATCAATCCAAACAATATTCGACTTCTGTTGGATATTGCGTCGTTCTACGGAATGTTGAAAGACCAAAAAAAAACTACTTCACTCTTAAAAAGAATCGAGATGTTACACCCGGAAGATGTATATGATTTATTTTATGTCGGTGATATTTATGAAGAATGGCTGAATGATAGAAAGAATGCGCTAAAGTGGATGAACGCTGCAATAGACAAAGGATATTCCGTAAAAAATATTGAACAATTACCGGGATTAAAAAATCTAGTTGCTGATTCGAGATTTAAACAATTAAGTAAATTTGCTTCAAATTAACTGACTGCTTTAAATAAACTGATTTAATCACAAATAGAGGACAAAATAAATGTCAACATACAATATCAATATTTCAGGCGACGGCACAAATTCAACTCCGCCTGTTGCAAGTCCATCTAATCTTTCCTTCCAAAAATCCGATTCAGACAGTGTTCATTTTAAAAACAACACATCATTTGAGGTTGTAATAACTTTCAATGTTGCATCAGTATTCAGTCCGCAACAATTTCAGCTTGCACCAAATTCCGCTTCAAATGTTTCTGTAATCGAATCAAGCGAAGACGGTCAATATAATTACGATATCCATTACCATGGACTGCCGGGCTCCGCAAATAAACCTTCTATTTACTTGTCTTCAACTCCAATATTAGGGGGAAATCCAACAGGAGGTCCAACAGGCGCTGTAGAACACTAAAATTATTAATGAGGAATAACTTCAAAACATAATCTTCCTGGAGTAACATAAAACCTCGATTATAGCGAATGAAAGCTGTTTTCGAGGTTTTTGTTTTATGATTTTTCTCTTGTCAAAAGAGTTTTGGTCTAATCGCAACTACATTTCATAGTCATCAATATCATTGAGAGCTAGTTAACATTTATTGGGATTACAACATTAAACGTTGTCCCTTTCCCAATTTCACTTTCGACATTAATTTCTCCATTATGAAGATCAACAGCGCGTTTAACTATCGAAAGCCCAAGTCCGGTACCCGGAACATGATCAGAATTTTTTGAACGATAAAATGAATCGAATATTTTTTTTGTTTCCTCACAAGCAATACCAATCCCTTCATCTTTAACCTTAAGATTAAGAAAATCGCTGTTTGATTTAATAGTTCCACCGCAAATGTCGGTGAGTAAGTTGGTACAATTCATAAAGGGAAGCCGCCAATAAAAATTCAGCGTGAATTCAAAGTGATACAAAAGGAGTTTTTGGGACTACACTTATGGCGCGAGGATATTTTGCAGCAAGCAGTGGAAATGTGACGGATTGAATAATAATGCAATACATAGAAAAGCAAGATGTAGAAAAGGAAGATGGAGAATTTAAGATTTCAGAATAAAGTCTTTAGTAGTCTTTAGAAGATGCTAAACAATTCCCCAAAGGAGGGTGTCGCTTAATTAAGAAATCAAAAAATTATCAG
>CAZEDR010000189.1:0-3540 GCA_964510975.1 uncultured Melioribacter sp.
GGTAAATAAAACGAACTCGCTTGTAGTTGAAATCACTTCCCATTATTGGATTTGAAAGATCAAACTGAAGCGTCATTCCGTCTTCAGCTTTAGCTTGAAATTCTTGTGGTTCCTCGCCAAACTTTAACAATAATGAAATCCGGTTATCATTGCCTCCAGTAATCGCCGGATTAACCCGGACAAATCGATTTTTTCTAAAAATGCTTTGATATTTCAACTCCGGCAGTGAAGATTGCTTTTCAAATATAAAATCAGTTTGAAGGCTGAATGGAAGCTGCGACTGTTTTGTTAAACTGATTCTAATTTCTTTGCCAAGCAAATAGTTATACTGATCTTCAAATCCCAAGAGAACATTAGCAGAATTTAGAAATTGCGGGTAAGGATCGAGCAACGATATGTTTCTTGCACGATTTGAATATCCTACCTCAATTTTATCAATGAACATTTTGCTCAATGAATATGATGCCGAAATGCCTCCTTCAGCTTGTTTCCTTCCTAATGCGTAACCAGCCCAACCGCTAAACGAAGCCCTTTGCCATGTAAGATTGCTGTACGTTGCTCCAAGCAATATTCCATTTACGCGATTATCATCGACTTTTAAGAAGCGCAAATACTTTGCTGCGTCTCCAAAATAACTCCAGAATCCACTTTCGGACTTATCCTTATCAGCGTTTTTCACCGCATCGTTTGCTAAACCACCGAACACACCGCCGAACTTTACTTGTTTTATAAATTTCTTCGAGCTGTCTAAATCTTTATAAGCTTTTTCTTCGCTTTGCGTTAGCGGGATTGGGCGCAAAGAATCAATCTGAGTCCGTGTTAGCGTTTGCGGCTTAATAATATTTTTATGAGTCGTATCCGAATCTTGTTTTGTGATCGAACTTCTCATTTTAAATATCGTATCCGGGATGCTCGGATTAATCTTATACTCTGTAAAAACATCAATCGTATTTGTGGAGATAGTACCGGTAGTTATCAGATTGCTGAAATTCATTCTCAAATTAAAATCCGATTTGAAATAAGTTGGAAGCCAATATTTTTCAAAGCGTTCCAGTTTCTGATCGAACTCGGCAGTAAAATCATTTACAAATGGAACGCGAACACCGGCATTTGCTTTTAAAGTTACGCGTTTAAGCGAAAAAGAAGAATCCTCGATAACAATTGTTCCTTCCACCAAAGGTTGAATTTTCGATTTCGGAATTACATCAATGTAATAATCGCGGGAATTTTCAGTTTGAGAAGTCTTGAACAAATGATAATCGTAGTAGGTAAAAGCATCATCCATTAACGGCAAATAAACTTTGCTTCCGGCAAGCTCAAGTTCATTTTCGGAGAAATCGATGCAATGCTTTTCCAAAAGATTTACTCCAAGAGCCATGTTGTTTTTCTTTTCATTTTCAGAAACATGAATAGATTTGACAAGCACTTTTTCTTTATTACCAACACGAAGATATCCCGTTGAGTAATTTTCCGAAACCATCGATAAGGCACTGTCGGATTTCAAAACATTCTTAGAGTAGAAGTTGTATTCGAGTGTTGACAATCCGGCATGATTTTGCTTCTTACGTTTAATTGCCTCTCTTACAATCGCATTAGCCGGGTCTTCGCTCTGGCCAACCACAATTTCGGCAAAATTTATTGGCTCCGGTCTAAGCTCGATTTTCAGAAACTCACCGGCGGCCAAATTAACATCAATAGTTTGTTTTTTGAATCCGACTGAAGTGAAAGCAAGTTTCAAATTTCTTTTTTCGCTGCTTAGTAAAAATTTTCCTTCGGTATTGGAAGAAGTTCCTTGAGTGGTCCCTACAATTCTAATATTTACGAATGGAATTGGCTCTTGAGATTCACTATTTAGCACAATTCCATTTAGCTTATAAGATTGAGAGAATAATTCGACAGAAAATAGAAACAGAAGCCAAAGACTTTTTCGCACAGAGCCTTTCCTTTTTTACAATAAGACGAAAAAATGACTGCAAATGTTACAGTCATTCCAAACATCATTTTATATGAAGCGAAACTGAAAGCACAAAATTCCTTGGCAAACCCGGTTCCAAGAAATAAGCTTCTCCGTTTACAATATCCGGATTGATGAAAGCGGAAGAAGCGTACTTGGAATCGAAAATATTGTTGATATTGAAGAATGCAGATAGCTTAAGCCAATTTGAAATTTTTATTCCTTCATTCAGTCCAAATGCTGCATTCAAAACCGAATAACCCGGAACTTCCGATCGATTAGCGTCATCAACAAAATACTTTCCAACCGATTGCAAACTTAGCGAACCCGATAATCCATATAAGTTCTTTGGCGAATAGGAAACGCTGAGATTATAAAACACTTTTGGAATGCCCGCTGTTAGATTTCCGGCATAATCAGCAAACTTATTTGGCTTTCCATAATGAACCGAATCCACTAAGTATTCATCGTACTTACTATCTGTATAAGTAAAAGCTCCTCGTAAACTCATGGCATTTGCAAATTGAATTTCAGTTCCTAATTCGATTCCGTTACGTGTCGTTTTCCCGGCAGTAAAATAAAACCTTCCACCTCTGTAAGGCACAATATCATTCTTAATGTTGATATGATAAAGCGCCAAATCATAATTGATATATTTGAATAAATCATTGTTGAAAACGAAAACATGTTTCATCCCTACTTCGTATGTAGTGGAGATTATCGGCTCTAAAAGAGGATTGAGCAGATAAACCAAATCTTGTCCATAAGTTGATGATGGATCAGTTTCGTTGCCGGCGGGGACTTCAATTCCGCCACCTAAATTTGCATACAAACTAAACGCCGGATTTATGCGATAAGTAAACCCAGCTTTCGGTGTGAATTTTTCAAATGATTTTTCTTGCAAGCCATATTTTGGATTGATAAAACTTTCCGAATAGTATGTGACTTTATCATAACGCGCACCTAGAATTAAGCTGGCCTTCTCGCCAAAAATAACTTCATCTTGTAGAAACGCACCAAACGTATTAGCACCTTCCCGCTTGTTATCTTTTAACTGATCTCCTCTTCCATTTAATGGACTAAGCGAATAAAATAAAATTGCGCCATCTTGATAAGCCTCATCAACACCGACAACTATTTGATTGATTAGTTCATCTCCAAGCTGTAGTCTATTCTTATAAATGAAATTACCACCAACATGATAGCGCGTAAAGTCTCTGAATGTTCCTCGTTCAGATCGTTGTAAATATTTAGGTGAAACAAATGCCATTCCGCTTAAAGAACTTGCTTCTGTTAGTTGGTGATCAACTACAATTCCAATTCTTCCTAAACGGTTATGTCTTCTTTCATCTCTTTGAGTATATGTAGCATTGGCTATTTGCGGATCGGCATCAAATTGTTTTTGTGTAAGTGGACCCGGAACGTGGAATACGTTAGTTGCACCAAGTAAGAATGCTTTTAAATCTGTTTTGGAAAAAACAAGAAAATCTTCTTATCCTCTAAATATTGAAATTTCAATAATTGGATTTGGGGATAAAGTAACCCATGAAATTGAAGCTAAATCCAACATATGTTAAGTAAACCTT
>CAZEDR010000189.1:3550-6647 GCA_964510975.1 uncultured Melioribacter sp.
GTTTTGGAATCAAGCTGAGAAACTATTCCAACATTAAATAAAGTCCTGTAGCTGGATGAATGAGCACGCCAGCCATCAAAATTTGTAGTGGAAGCAGACACAAAAATCTTTCCGGCTGAAAACTTACTCATTGCTTGAATATGAGTCTGAAAGAAGCCGAAGCTGCCGCCGGAAGTTTTCAGTTTTAGAAATGACTTTTCAGTCGTTGGTATTGTTGAGATATTTATTACACCACCGCTTGCATTTCCCCAAGTTGCCGATGCATTTGAGCGAATTACTTCAATATTCTCGGCCACTCCCAGATCAAGCAAATCGAATGACGTTCTACCGTCCGGTTCGGTTTCCGGTATTCCATCAACCATTACACGTATACCTCTAGATGTTCCATAGTTTGATCTATCTCCGGCTCCACGAGCGCCAAATCCCCGTATTACAAGCCTTACATCTTGATTTCCAGCTCTAGATTGAGCCAATACACCCGGAATTGAAGAAACAACCTCATCAAGGCCATAAGCGCGCTTCATCTGAAGCTGCGCTGCGTTCAGAATGGTTACTGCGTAAGGTATCTCGATTAAATTTTCTGCGTAGCGTGTAGCTGTTATAGTAATCTGATCAAACTTAAGTAAGAGAGTGTCATTTTGAGTTTTGTTTTCTTGTGCAATAAGAATTGGTACAAGCAAGAGGAAAAAAAGAAAAAGGTGCTTCATTGGCTTCCTAGATTATTACTTACAAACTTACTTAGTTGTTTAAAAACAAAAAAGGCGAATCATCGATTCGCCTTTTAAAAGTTTGAATAACATATTAAGATAATTCTTCGAGTTGGCCCGGAATAAATTCCATCCAGCCTTCTACTCTTTCAACTCCGTACATCTTCTTCACTTCATCAATAAGCAAATCATTACCGTTTACCAATGCATTAGCAATATAGACGATCTGGCTAAGGCCAAGCTCCCCGTTCGCAATTATTTCCGGATTTTGATGGCTGGCTACAGAAGAGATTATTTCAGATGGAAAATTCCAAGAACTAAGCAGATAAGCACCGGCACTAACATGGGAGACACCAAATTTCTCTATCTCCCTCTCCAACTGATTTTCTTCACCCTGCTCGGAAACAAAAGTCATTCGCTTTGATTTGTCGCTGCACTGCACCATAATAATTTTCCCAATATCATGAAGCAGTCCGGATATGTAAGCAGAATCGATTAGGTCACGATCCTTGCATTCCAAATTCATTATAGCTTTGGATACTTTCGCAACGTCAATTGAATGGTCTCTAATTTTCTTTAAATAATTCTGAATTTCCGGAGGCTGGTTCTTTAGGATGAACACCTTAATATATAGGACTAAACTCTTAATTATATCTAAACCTAAAAAATTGATCGCATGGACGAGATTAACAATGCTTTTGGAAATATTGTAGAAAGAAGAATAAACGATGTGCATTACTTTTGCTGCTGCGAGAGGGTCATTGGAAATAATGTCTGCAATGCGGTGAATAGAGACTTCCGGCTTATTTATTTCTCGTTCTAATCTAATATAAACTTCCGGCATAGTAGGGATTGGTCCAATACCAAGAATTGCAGAAATGGTTTTCGAGTCCAAATCATATTTAGATAAACCTTGGAAGTGTTCAATAGTTTTGACAAAATCTTGATCAATAAGAGGTTTGTTAATAAAACGATGAACATCAGTTGTAGAATATACAGCTCTTTCTCGTTTGGAAGGATCTGTGAACAACACCCTAAATGTTTTTGGATATTTATCTTTAACAAAGGATAGGAATTCTAATCCGTTTATTTTCGAAGTTGAAAACTCAATGCAAACAACAGCAAATTCTTTGCTGTCAAGCAGTCTTTTAGCTTCATCTTCGGTAGTAGCAAACTGAAAACTTGCATTCTGAAAAACAGCTTCTTCACTTTTTCTAATATCAGCAACTACTTTTTCATCGTCAGAAACAATTAAAACTTTTGTATTCATGTAAACACCGTCATGGTTGTCTGTTATTTAGAGTTAGAACTCTTTTCTGTTTTATTATCGGAAAAATTAAATGATTTTAAATATCAAGAATGTGATTTAAATTCGTTTATAATTAGACGAACAAGTCTTCGATATGGCTTATAAAGAGGAGAGAATTTTTAATTTTCTCTCTTCGGCAAAACGGCAAGTTATTTATGAAGATTAGTGAGTGGAGCAGTTGTTCCTCTCATTGAGTGTACTTTGTTAGGAACCGGAATTGAAACTTCCGGTTTGACAAACTTTTCAAACTCATCACGGAATCTTGTTATCATAAACTTTACCGGCCATGCAGCAGCGTCGCCTAATGCGCAGATTGTATTTCCTTCTATATGATTAGCAACATCACACAATAAATCCAAATCTTTTGATGTTCCGTTGCCTTGTTTAATTCTCTTTAGAGTCTTCTCCATCCAGCCGGTGCCTTCTCATAACCATAACGCCGCCGGTTCCAATAGCAGAACCAACTTCTTTCAACGAATCAGCGTCCATCTTAACACCTTCAAGCTGATCGCCGCGCAAAGGTGGCATTGATGAACCGCCCGGAATTACACATTTAATTTTTTTGCCGCCAATTACTCCGCCGGCAACATCATTAATCAATTCCGTTAAAAGAGTACCTGAAGGTAGTTCGTAAACTCCCGGTTTATTAACGTGCCCGCTAATTCCAAACAAAATTGTACCGGGATGCTTTGGCGCGCCAATTTTTGAAAACCACTCCCAACCGTTCTTAATGATAGCCGGAATGTTTGTAACTGTTTCTACGTTATTAATTGTTGTTGGATTTCCCCACAAACCATTCTGAGCCGGGAATGGCGGTTTAACTCTAGGATAACCGCGCAATCCTTCAATCGAATTCATCAAGGAAGATTCTTCACCACAGATATAAGCGCCGGCTCCTTTGTGTATGAATAAGTCGCAAGTGAATTCATTCCCAAAAGCCGTTTTCATTTTCTCGCCGAGAAATCCTTTCTCGTAAGCAACATCAACTGCTGCTTGCATCATTTTTATCCACTTGTGGTATTCACCGCGTATATACAAGTAAGCAACTTTAGCTCCTATTGCATAACATGCAATTATTGCG
>CAZEDR010000190.1:0-6637 GCA_964510975.1 uncultured Melioribacter sp.
TTAGCATTATTTTGTTTTTCTTCAAATATTTTTTCGGTTACACCAAATTTTTCCATTTCAATTTGAGGAATGTAAATTCTTCCCTTTTGCCAGTCGACAGAAACATCTTGATAGAAATTAGTTAATTGCAGCGCTGTGCAAATAGAATCAGAATAGCGTAACGCTTCCTCATTTCTAACTCCGCATATTTCGAGAACAATTCTTCCAACCGGATTGGCTGAACGACGGCAATAATCCAACAAGTCATCATAAGTTGCATAACGTTTTATTAGAACATCTTGTTTGAATGCACTAAGCAGATCATAAAAATACTGAGTAGTTAAGTTACACTCGTTAATTGTGTTTTTAAGCGCCATCCAAAAATCGATAATAAATTTTCCGTTTAGACAATCTGTAAGCTGCATTTCATATCGTTCTAAATTCTTAATCCTCAATTCCGGATTTACATCACCCTCATCAGCCAAATCATCTGCTTGACGTGCAAACTGATATACAACAGCAATATGCTTCTTAACTTCTCGCGGAAGTGTAACAGATAAGACCGGGAAATTCTCGTAATGATTGGACGCAAATTCATGAGCGCTTTCATACGCGGCTTCAAGATCAAAAGCTAAACTGATTTTCGTTTTAGGCATTATATGTGCAAATAAGTTATTTGAAATATAATACAATGAAACTTGGCTTGCAGATGCACCTAAAATGGGAGAAAATATTTAGTGCTTTTTGAAAAAACCAACTATCAAACTATTTGCATCAATAGCTTTTGAAGGTTTATCAGCAAGCAATCTGCTCTTTTTACTCCCCGGCCAAGAATGCCCGCCATCTTTTGTAAGATAATACTCAATCATAATTTGAGAAGCTTCTTTTTTCCAGACAAACTTCGTATAGTCTTTTTGTTTTTCAACTAAAGGTTCTTTGCTGCATTTATCAAATTCTGCCCATACTTTCAAAGTAGAATCTATAGATGGAAAGTAGTAATCTCTTATTCCTTTGCCGCCGGTTGGAGGTACTTTCTTATCTCGTTCCGAATGAATGTGCAAAATGGGAACAGCCCGATTTGGTTTACAAATATTAGTAGTCGTCATAGTTCCGCTTACTACAGCAATAGCCGCAATCTTCTCGGAAATTTCACAAGCTAAACGGTACGCCATCATTGCACCATTAGACATACCGGTTAAATAAACACGCCGTGGATCAATTTTATACTTTACGATTAATTCACCTATCAAATTGCTGATAAACTTAACATCGTTAATATTATTTTCTACTGCATCCTCGCAACAAGTACCGGCATTCCATGTTCTTACTCTCAACAATCCGCTTCCACGTACTCCTTCCGGATAAACAACTGCAAATTTCTCCGGTAACGCAATAGAATTTAAGTCATATTCTTTTTCGCATTGCTCAGCACTTCCACCGCCTCCATGCATAGCAATAATGACCGGAAGGCTTTTTAATTCTTCATACTCTTTTGGTAAATTAATTGTGTAGTAACGCTTTATTCCATCAACAGACAGATTATTCTCAAAATGGTATTTATCTTCCCCGGCATTAATGTTTGTAAGGCAAATAAGTAACATTAAGATTATTCTAATTCCCTTTTTCACAAACTCTACTCCAGAAATCATTTTGTCATTTAGACAATAATTTTTTTCTAAAGTTTAATTTGCGATGGAAGATTTAGTTTTAAGCAAGGAATGGCGATGTAGTAAATCTTGGCGTGAAGCGACCGCTTCGATCAAATTATGAAGAGATATAGAATCTGCACTCCAATAACTATACTAGTTTACTTAGCCGTACCAGTTTTCCGAAGTACGAATTGGTTTCGGCTTAATATAAGCTTCGTTTTTCTGATTATTAAGCTTATTAGTTTCTTCAAGAGAAGATTCCGTTGTAAACTTCAATGGATTGGGGATTCTTTTTACTGTGTTTTGTGAAGAGCCAAACAAACTTGGAATTTTCAGTTTCGGTAAGTTCGGGTTAATCGATTGTACGCTCATGGCAGTCTCCAATTTTTAACCGCAATACAAAGTTACTTTGAACCGCACATGCATTATCGTAAAATTTTTCTTTTTTTTAAGTCCCTTTTGTTGTAAAAGGGACTTTACTGTTGTTTAGCACTCAAATCCTAATACGAGCACCTTACTCATTGTGTTCAATCAATTGGATTTTCCGGGTAACCTTAAGTTCACCAGAACTCAAGTGGCAGAAGTAAACTCCGCTTGGAAATTCATCCGCTCTTAAATCCACTTCATAAATTCCAGCATCAAGTATTTCACTCTTGAGCAGTTTATTAATCCTACCAAAAGCATCTTCAATCTGAAGTAGAATGTGACTCCGCTTAGGGACCGTAAAACTAATTCTAATTTTCGAATTCACTGAATCATATTGTAGTCTTTCTAGTGAATAGTTGGTTGGAATAATCTCATCACCGCTTACTACCTTCTTATCTTCAGTTCTAGTAGAGAATTTGTCAACATCCGTACCATGAGGGGGAATTCCAGTTTCGTTAAAAATCGCCAACCCATTTTCAGTCCCAATCCATAAATTTCCATTTTGATCTTGAGTTAACGAATAGACCATGTCATTCGGGAGTTTTGAATTCGATGTTTTATAGATATTCCACTTTGCGCCGTCAAATTTTACAAGTCCGCCAAGTGTACCAATCCACAAGTTTTTCGATTTATCAACTGTGCACGAAGAGACATAATTGTCCGGCAGACCCGAATTATCAGTTTTATAAACTTTCCATTTTGATTTTTCTAGGAGAGCAAATCCACCGCCCCATGTTCCAATATAGATTTTTCCGCTTCTATCCGTGTTAAGTGAATAAATATCTTCATAAGGGAGGGGGGAATTTCTCTTTTTAAATATTTGCCAATCAGCACCGCTTAGTTTAGCTAAACCTTCAAAGGTGCCAATCCACTTGTTGTCATCACGATCTACTGCAAGTGATGTAACATGGTTATGAGGAAGTCTCGAATTCAATGTATTGTAGCTTGTCCATTTTGCGCCGGATAATTTTGCCAATCCTTTTGTTGTACCAATCCACTTATTATCATGCTTATCAATAGCCAGCGAATAGATCATGTTAGCCGGTAGTTTGGAATTACTCTTATTGTAAACTTTCCACTTTCTGTCGTCGAATTTAGCAAGTCCGTCAACAGTTCCAATCCATTTGTTGTTAAACTTATCAATGGCAATGCAATAGATAACATTGCTAGGTAATGGCGAATTCGAAGTATTGTAAACTTCCCAATAGGTGCCATCATATTTTGCGATCCCACCCGAGAAAGTACCAATCCAAATATTCCCAAGTTTATCTAACTGCATGCAAACAATAAAATTTGCCGGTATGGTGTTTGTCTTTGCATACTTTTGTTCAAGAAGCAAACTGCCCCTCATTCGCACAGTATTTTCATGCTTGAGATTGTCTCTCTTGTGAATAGCAACATTAGAAATGCTTTCGCCGGAGGATAATCCGGCGGCGGGAAGCAAAGGAGATTTAATTACAAGCCACTCCTCTTGCTGGGAGTAAGTGATATAAGTTACAAACAAAAATATTTTTAAGAGGATTTTCATCAGTAATAATTGTCATCCAAATTTGGTAGTAATTTATCTTCAACGAAACTTCTTAAAAGTATTCAATAGCGGAATGAGAATCAAAAATTCTTCATCCCTCAAAACCGATATAGCAATGAGTATAGATGTTCTCTGTATCGTCCCTAAAGGTAGATGTCGCATAATTAATGTTTAATAATAAATAGCCCACGGATGACACGGATTTAACTGATTTTCACTGATATATTTTTGATTTATTAATTTATGCGACATCCACCTAAAGGGACTTTGGTTTATTTGGCATTCTTTACTTATAGATATTTTATCCCTACGGGATTTTTAGCTCCGTTAGGAGCGACATATCTATAGAATAATGAACACAGCATTTATTAAGCCCCTTTAGGGTCGGTATAAAACAATTCACCAATTAGGTGAATTTTATTGCTCATTAAATCCACCATCATGTTAATATTTTTCTATCCTATTATTTCCTATATCGGGATTGAGACTTCATCATCCTTGATCAATTTGCTGGAAAATGGAATTAAATATTTCCGCAAAAAATGCTACCAGAAAAGTTTGACTGTTAGTTATTGGTTTTAAATAATTTAGAAAAAAGAAATTTCACCGCTTGTTTTAGTCCTAATAGAAAAAGGACTATACCAAACAGCATAAACAAGCCGCCTAATACCAAAGCAATTTTTTCTTGGAACGATTCGGGAATTTGTCTTGCAAGCCTTTGATAAAGAGTGAAGCCCGTTGAATTAGTTGCTCCTTCCGGTGCCGTTAGTGTTGCCCAGACAATTAATAGCCCAACCCCAAATGTACCCAGACCAATTCCAAAGGAGAGGAAAAATCCCTCTTTATCGAAACGCAGAGGAATACTTTTTTTACGGTTTGCCGGTTTTACTTTTTCGTTTTGGATTTGTCCGCTCATTTCAACCAATATTTGTTTTGCGAAATGGAATTCAAGTAAACGGAACGAACTAAAAAGAAATGCTTCAAGAAATTATTGTACCCGGAACAGGACTTGAACCTGCACGACCTTGCGGCCACTAGCTCCTGAAGCTAGCGTGTCTACCATTTCCGTGACATAAAAGTTTAGAATTCAGTCAATAATCGAAACTATTCCTAAAGCAAAAGACTTGTTCAATAATTTTGTATAGTGATTTGCTAATAAAAATTAATGAAATTGTGCTTGTCAATAATTGTGAAGAACGTACAAAATGAAAAACCGCTTAGAGAAATTGCACGGGTGTCGATTCCGTATAAAACTCTAAACGGTCTTTCTGAAAAACTTATTATTTCGACACTTTGAATTTTTTCCTCTGCTTGCAACTTAATACAATCGTTTTTTTTAAACAAGCCTTTTTTATAGCGTCCGAGTTGTTCCCTTTTTTATGGTGTGTCATAAACTCAATTAATGCAGTCGAAAAAGTGTTCTCAATTACTCACCTAATTTCAGTTTTAACGCTCGAAAACCCTCTCACACAAAGCGATTTGAGAATGAACTACCTCTTATTGAGGAAATATGCCTTTACTTGCAATCCTCATGTTTATTTCGCTTCCGGTTCGGATTCTTTCCTAATCTATACGGATATAAAGAACACTCGGTAATTTGACAATGAAGAACCTCTCCTTTTTGCTGGTTTGAACATTCAAGGCATTTTGCTCTAATACTTTTTATAGGGGTTAGTTTTATCATTTTTAAGTTTCCTTTTCTTGTTAAGAAGAGAGAGGGGCAACTTTAGTAATGTAATATCTCTTTGTAAAATAGAAGAGTAATATAAAAGAGTAATATAAACATGTAATATAAAGTCGTCCTTCTTTCATCCTTAATGTTGATTTATTATAGCTACATTCAATTCGCCTTAACTAAGCGTAAATTACTTTGTTGAGAAGTGCTCTTTTCAAAGCTTGATTTATTTATATGATTGAGTTTGTCTAGCTCTTCTTTGATTTCATTCGAAAACACTTTGTCAACTAATTGAAGTTGTTTTTTCTTCCAGTAAATTTTCGAGCTTTTAACCGCTTCTCTTAATTCTTCATCTTCGAGTTTTGTAGAAAAGAATATTTGTCTATTTCGATAAGTAAACTTTGAGAAGAACTTTTTTGAATGAAGTATATCAACAACTCTTTTTATTTGTTTATCGGATAGCAATTCAATTCCAGTTGTGTTTTCGTTTAAAAAAATCGATTTGCTTCTATATCCATTCATGGCATATCTGATTCTATCATAAGTTATGCGGGCAAACTTTTTCTTCTTACCTAATATTGAACTGATTGCACACAATACGTGAAATTGTTTGAAATCAAATTGTCCGTCTCTAGTTTCAAAGAGTAGGTTTTTCCCAATTCGGCAATATGAATCTTTCCCATAATTGGATATGTACTGTTGAATATGAGAGTCTATGGCATTAAACTTCCTTAAACGAGCCTCATGACTCAAACCGGAAACTCCAAAATATTCGGCTGATTCTGAGCACTTTTCTTTAAGAGTGCCATGTTTTAATTTATTCGTATGTGAAACAATACAATAGGAAATAAAACAATCCAATTCGTCCCTATGCTTAATGAATGATAAAGCACAAAGAGGAAATTCAAAAAATATTCCGTCCATAATTTCTCCTTATGCAGCATTGTCAAATAAACCTTGTTGAAATCCCGTGGACTCTTCAAATTTTCGTACCGTGTTAATATTTAATTCATCAAGGCAAACAAACAATTGCAGTTCGAAACCCCTATTAGAAAATTGAAACGCTTTACCTTTTTTTAGAAAATATTCTCTTGTGGAATAAAGCTTTTTTCCATTGTAAATAATTACAATGGTTTTGAATCGAATAGTCTCATCAATTAGAAGCGGGTATGAAATACCAAGAGAGTTGGTCTTTCTAAAAAGGTGTTTTTCGCTGCGGGTAATAATTAAAGTTCCTTCACCCACAGCATCTAGTTTGGCAATATACCTAGTTTGATGCTCTAGGTTTAGCTGTACTGTGAATAGGTGGGAGTGCTTTGTTGCGATTTCTCAAATCCGACATAGAGCTTAAAAAGAAGTTAAAAAGTGAAGCTCATAGCG
>CAZEDR010000191.1:0-6619 GCA_964510975.1 uncultured Melioribacter sp.
ATTCAGCTGGTAAATTACTTTGCTCATCTATACCGGTAGCTAAATTAATTCTATACTCCGGCGAAATGGAAACTACGGTGGTTCCTTTTTTCGCCACTGCCTTAAAAACAAATTCGCCCAGTTTGCTCGAAGTTATGGAAAGCGAATCGCCTGAAAATGAAAATGAAATACTTGGATCTTTACTCACAAAGCTAAGTGTCGTAACGTTTTTATATGCTCCGTAAAATAAATTCAAAGGCAACTTTATTGTTTTGCCAGTTTGGTATAACAACCAACGTTTGCCCGGCTGTTTCCATTCGATATCGGAATAATCGGCAGGCAAGTTAGCGTCCATCCAATTATATCTTTGCCCAATCCAATTCTTAAAATAAACCAGCTCATCATTGTAGTTCGTAAATCTGTTTTTGTTTGGCCACACATAAACGGCCGGATTAAACAAGTCCGTCCATTTCTGAAAATTTCTCGATCCCGCTTCCGAAATTGTTAAAACTGATTCATCGACAAATTTTGTTACTATGATTGGATCAAAAACAGTTTGCTTAATTGTATGCCATCTTTTAGCAATCTTGTTAAAGATTACCGGATCGTTGAAAATTTTCTTTACCCAAAATGGCGGGCTAACAGTTCCTTCCCATGGATCAATCTGTGCAACCCAACCGCTCGGTAGCCAGCCCTCGCCATAATCTGCCAGCCCGAATGAAAGATCGTAATCCCACATTGGTCCGTAAACCAGTTTACCATTTTTGCTGTCCCTGTCCTTGTGTAAATAACCGCTAAGTCTATATGCATCTGTTGCTTTTGTAAACTCGCTAGCGAGGATGTAGTCTATCCACGCATCGATATCAATATAATTATAGTATCCATCGAACGGATCTGTGTATGTAGTTTTTGTAAGTGATGTTTCAAACTGTCCAACGTAATTTTTAATGTATGCTAGTTGAGCGGGCTGCAAATCTTCTTCGTTTGGAACACCAATTACATAGTATATTGGGGATTGTCTGCCGGGAGTTTTAGGATAAACCGATGGATATTCAGATGTAAAATATTTATCGCCTGAATCAATTCTGTCAATATGAATAATATAGCCGCCGGTAACTGCATCGCCGGATACGTCTGTTGTTTCCATCTTGGTAATATTTACACGGTTTTTATCACGCTTAATTTTTTCCTGAAGTATATAAATCCCGATGTATTGATTATTCAAAACTACCTCGCAAAATTTTGTACGTGTTGCATATCTGCCGAGGTCATTACCAAGTTTATAAGCTAGTACATTTCTCAATAATGTTTTGTCAGTATAGTTTGCATTTAGAATCCAATCACTCTCCGAAGGCATTCCGAGCAAAGCAGCATCAACATCGTTTCCGGATGCGTCTCGTAATTCAAAACCATATTGTTTCTTTGGAAATTGCTGAGAGCTGTGTCCGCGCACTTCAATCCCAATTTTTCCATTATAGTTGTTAAATGGATCTGTAATATTATTTCTCTTTCCCTCGCCATTATAAATCACACCCATGGTTGCAGTAATTTTAGGTTCATCGGGAATCGATTGCCCGTTCGTATTAATCACAATGATAGGAAGGTTTGAAGAGGTTAAAGCGACTTGTGCATTAGCATTAAATGTTAAGGTTAAAACTGCGAGAAGAGGAAATAATTTTTTCATTTTGCCTTCGTTAATTTTTAAACAACCTCTCAAAACCATCGTAGGCTTTAAGCGGAATAATTTCGAAATGAATTTGATTTTCTTTTACAAGGGGAAGTGTATTTAAGATTTTTTCTGCGGTAACTTCATCCTCGCACTCTAAAATTAAAACCGCGCGATGATCTTTCTGGGTAAAATAGATTTCCCGCACGGTTCCATCTTTATATAAATTCCAGACATGCTCTGCTTCCGGCACCAATAAATTTTTAAGTTTGACTTCATCAAGACCGGCAGCATCTTTTTCAATTGCTAATATTTTCAATTTGTCATTCGCTTATCAAAAACAATTACAATTTTTTATACACTCTCACATATTCAACTTCCATCTTTTGCGGAAAGACGCTAGAATCAATTCCTTGCGCGCCACCCCAAGTTCCGCCTACTGCAATATTTAGTATCAAATGAAAATCCTTAAAGAAAGGCCAGTATTCCCATCCGCTTTGTTCATTCACCGATGTAAAGTAAAGTTTGTCATCAACATAAACTTTTATATCATCCTTTGTCCATTCGAGAATATAATTATGAAACGCAGCTACAGCATCCGGAATGTTTATTGTCCCGGTTTTTTGCGTTCCCTTTGTATGAACATATTTATTGCAGTGTGTAGAACCATGAATAACATTTGGATTATAACCAACATGTTCCATGATATCTATTTCGCCGTTATCCGGCCAACCTTTGTTGCCAAGATTCCAGACAGTAGGCAACATCCATATTGCCGGCCATGTTCCTTTTCCGTACGGTAGTTTTGCGCGGATTTCAAATCTGCCGTAAGTCCAGTCTCCTTTGCTTTTTGTAACTAACCGGGCAGATGTAAATGGACTACCTTCATAACTCTCAAGCTTCGATTCAATTACGAGCTTTCCATTTTCAACTCGTGCATTTTCTTTTCTGGAATTTGTGTAATACTGAAGTTCTTCGTTTCCCCATCCGTGTCCGCCAACATCATAACTCCATTTTTTTGTGTCGGGCAACCCGGTATAACTAAATTCATCTGCCCACACAAGTTGGTAACCGGCAAGTTCCGGTGTTTCCGATTTCTTTTCCGGTTCGGTAGTTTGAGATGTGCAGTTGATAGCAAATATGGTTGCCGATATTACTAATACGGGGAAAATTCTTTTCATTAAAACTCCTTGTGCAAAAATATAATTACTATAGATGACTTCAAGCATTATGAACGCGCATAAATCATACCAACAAAGCTATTTCAAATAGTGCTTTTCGTTAGATATTTTGCTATTTGAGTTATTTGCAAAAGTCTTAGAATTATCAGAATAATAAATAGAATTATTAGAATAATAATCGAACTTATTGTTCTACATTTTGAGTGCGGAGAGAAAGATTCCCAGCAAATTGCTTATTCAGTTTTCATTTAACGAAATCCGAACAGTAAGTGAGAATTACTTTTTAGATTTCTAATAGTTTTTTTATCAACGCTATTTGCCCACTATGATAAATATTGTGTTCCATTAATCCGACCAGCATTTCTCTATACGAAATCCCAGTTCCGAGCTCTTTGATCTTTTCTTTACCTACTTGCTCTTCAAATTTTTCGAAGGGAAAATTATGCATTTGGCAAAGCAAGTTGGTGTGTGCTGTAAATAAACTTTGCTTAAGCTCCTTCCATTCGGCTTCAGTCAAATCATTAATTTCTTTCCAGTCACCTCTTATCGGATTCTTAGATGCGTTGCCTTCAGTTCTGCTTGCCACTTCTTCTATCCATCCGTAAATATGAAATGTGATTTCTGCAATGGAGTGTATGTTTTTGGTGTGTTTTATTACAGCTTGTTCACAAGATACATCCGAAAGAATTGTTTTTAAAGAGGCTCCGTACCAAGGATCTCCATTTACTGCTTTATCAAGTTCCGTTATTAATTTTTCGACTATTGGGTTCATCAGAAATTTCCATTTCTATCAATAAGAAATAAGTCCGGCAAGAGCCGGACTTATATAAGGACTTAATTTTTTAATTATTTGGAAGTAATTTCAAATAGAATACTTCGTAATTCATCTTTCGTAAATGGCTTGGAAAGGTAGTAATCGCAACCGGCATCAAGAAATTCTTCGCGATCTCCTTTCATTGCAAATGCTGTTTGAGCTATAATCGGTAAGTTTTCTTTTCCTTTCATTGCTCTAACTTCTCTTGTTACATGCAATCCGTTTTTTCCCCTGCCTAGATTTATATCCATTAATACCGCTAAGTAATCGTTATTGCGAATCATCTCGATTGCTTCTTCTGCTTTGGCAACATAGTCCAATTCGAATATGTCCTGAAGAAATAAACCTAAAACTTCCTGTGTAATCAGATCATCTTCAACTACTAGAAGCTTTTTACTTCTCGTTGGATTCGGTTTTTCTTGAGAAGATGCTTCTTTATCTAAGCTGGCTGTGCTTCCGTGGTTTTTGTGATTGATAATTATAGTATCTACGGAGTTGGTCAGATCAAGATCGGTGTAATTGTTTGGTTTGGTAGTCAAAACTATTCTCCTCTTTACATATTAATGTTTTCAACTACTACTTTAATGCTGCTGATTTCTAAAGGGCAAATTTGGAGTTAGGTGGCATTACGTACTATAATTACCCTACAGCATCTTAATTGGTTGAAAAATTAAGTGATTATTCTACTTGGCGCAACTTTATTATAAAAAAGACACTAGCTTAGAAGCGTTTAATTCCTATCTAAAAAAGTAAAGCGGAAGTAAGTCCGCTTTACTTAAAATTGATATCAAAAATTTTAATACTTCTGCAATGTTCCTTGTCTTTCTTTTGCTTTCTTATCCCATTCGGGCACAGTTGTTTTTAGAAAATCAGCTTTATCATTACGAAGCTCTTGCATATTCAAACCAATTAATTTTTGCGCTTTTTCTTTTGTGCTGTAGTCTGGTAAAGCAACCGGATACTTTACGTTATGCTTAACTAAAACTAGCGCAACTTCTTTTCTAGCTTCTTCTGCTTTTTGAACTGCTGTTCCTAAAATCCTAAGTGCTTCAACTGGCGCATGAAATCCAACTCCGTTTGATGCGGCAACCCAATCCCATCTCCATTGTGATTGACGAAGCAGTTTCAAAACCTTAGTCATTTCTTCTTGCGTTGCTTTATTATCCCAGGCAATCTTAGCTTCTAGATGTGCGCTTGCCAGTGCTTTCTCTGTCAGCTTCAACAGTTCTTTTACCTTGTCTTGCCTATTGTTAACATTTTGAACAAGCTTTTCTGCTTTTTCTCTATGACAAACCTGGCAGCTATTTTCAATATTGTTTAACGGACTTTGAATATGATGGTCGGTAAATTTAACTCCACCTTCTGTTTTGTATGGCATGTGGCAATCAGTGCAAGAAACTCCTCTGTCTGCATGAACTCCCATTGAGAATAATTCGTAATCGGGATGCTGCGCTTTTAACATTGGCGCCTTACTTAATGCATGTTCCCAATCCTTAAAGTTCGCTTCATCATAATATTCTTCCATTTTCTCTACACTAAATCCTTTATCCCAAGGAAATGTTAAATACTTTCCTTCTCCTTTGAAATAATATTCAACATGGCATTGAGCGCAAACTAGAGAACGCATTTCGTTGTGTGAAAAACTTTTCATGTCTTTACCTTGGCGCTGCATTGCTTCAATCAACGCTGGTCGTGTAATTCTCAAATCCATTGTTTTGGGATCGTGACAATCCTGGCACCCAATCGGGTTTACTATTTCTTGCCCAATGTCTTTCCATTTTGCTTTGTAAAAATTTTCGACTCCCATTTTTTCCATCATTCGAGGAACATCCGGGCTTTTGCAGCTCCAACACGTAGCAGGCTGCGGACTTACCTTGTTTCCACCGGTTCGCAAAATATTTCTTATATCTTTCACTGCATACGAGTGTCCGCGCGGCGCATTATATTCTTTTGAAAACGCATAGCCAGCCCACATTACTACAAGCTCCGGCGAGTCTTGCAAGTAATCTCTTTTTGCCGAGCCGGCATATTTGCTCGCAAAAGTTGTATCCGCCATTTTCATATAACTTTCATATTCGCGCGGATAATTCTCTCCCCACACTTCATTGCGTGGTTCCCAATCTGCAATTGGTTTAACTTGCTGAAGTGTGAACGATTCGTTTCTTCTCTCTACAATTGATGATGCCAGCAACCCAAGTAAGAAAACCACGACTACGGTTACGCCAAACAAAACCCAGCCAAGCAGCGGTTTCTCTTTAATCATTTCTTGAATTGATTTCATTTTAATACCTCTCCTTAATTCTTATTCTCTTGTTGAGTAAACTTTTCCAGCCATTCCGGAACGACAGGTTTTAACTGCGGAACATTTGCATACGGCGTTGATGATAAACTGTGTACTCTTCCGTGCGGTGTTTCGCGATGACAATCCCAGCAGTATTTTTCTGTCTGATTTTGAACGCTTTTATTGTTTATTGCGCGTAAACCAATTGGGTGAACTAAATTTGTATGGCAGCGGATGCAGTTTTCTTGGACAGCGTTTTTACCGGCTTCCTTTATTTGAATAACCTGCGGTTCCCAGCGCATCGTAAAATAGGTTGCATGCCTTAAACCATCGTTAGCCTTGAACAGATACTTACTTACAAAATTATTTTGCGGAACATGGCAATCATTGCAAGTTGCTACTCGTCCATGGCTTCCTCTTTCCCACGTTGCGTATTGTGGATACATAACGTGGCAGTTCACACATGTGGTTGGATCGTCTGATAGGTAAGATATCGCGTTGGAGATGTAAACTACATAAAAGCCAAGTCCGAAGAAAATTCCCAGCATAATAATCACCGGCAATTTCCATCTGTCGGGCGGGATAAGTCTTGCAAAGATTTTCTTTTGGATATTTGCTTTAGTGGATTGATTTTGTTCCATCTTCCACTCCTTTCTCTGATGCTTTATTCAGTTTTTCAATATCCGAAGAACTTGTTG
>CAZEDR010000192.1:0-6594 GCA_964510975.1 uncultured Melioribacter sp.
AGCAGAAACCTTTATCTCTATTTCTATCCATCGCAACTACTTTGGCACCTTTAATCATTTTAAGCGGGTCGCGCGGCGAATCATAAATATTATTATATCTGCCCAAGTAGCAAGAATCGTGATATGTAATGGTTGAGTTAATTGCTTCATTCTTTAACTCAAGTTTTCCTTCTTTCAACAAATCAGAAATTAGTTCGGTATGATGAACAACTTCAAAGTTACCTCCGAACTGGGGATATTCATTCTTTAATGAATTGTAACAGTGCGGACAACCGGTAACAATTTTCTTAACGCCATAGCCAATCAAAGTCTCTACGTTTGTCTGAATCATCATCTGCGCTAAGTATTCATTTCCAAGTCTTCTGGCAGTATCACCGTTGCATTGTTCTTCTGTACCAAGAATTCTGAAATTAACATTTGCTTTCTGCATTAAAGTTGCAAATGCTTTAGAAACTTTCTGATAACGGGCATCGAAAGATCCTGAACATCCGACCCAGAATAAGTATTCAGTATTTGCATCTTCAGCCATCGTTTTGATGTTCAGTCCTTCTGCCCAGTTTGCTCTATCTTGTGCATTGAAAGCCCAGGGCGTTCCGTTTGTTTCTAAGTTCTTGAATATCGCGTTCAACTCATTCGGGAAATTCGATTCATTCAACACAAGATTTCTTCTCATATCTACAATTGAATCAACATGTTCAATTGTTACCGGACATTCATAAACACAAGCCATACATGTAGTGCAAGACCAAAGTTCTTCATCACTAATGTAGTTATGGACTAAAGTCTTTTGCATAACTTCATTGTCATCCGGAGTTTTTGCAATCATAAGAGGAGCTTTGTCTTCCGTTCTCTTTCTGATGCTAACAATTATTTCTCTTGGAGAAAGTTTTTTTCCAGTTGCAGCTGCCGGACAAGATGCAGTACATCTTCCGCATTCCGTACAAGTGTAACCATCCAGTAGTTGTTTCCAGCTGAGATGCTCAATATCCGAAGCACCATATTGCGTCAGATTTTCATCCTCAAGATTAAGTTTCTTCAGCGCGTGTTGCTGCGCGCCAATCTTCTTGAAGTAAACATTAGGCAATGATGTAACAACATGAAAATGCTTTGAGTATGGAAGAAAATTTAAGAATGTGAAAACAGTCAAAATGTGAATCCACCAGCAAACTTCATATGCTGTAGCTGCCGAAGTTCCATCTACATAAAAAATATTAGCTAGGAAGATTGAAACCGGGCGGACTTCCCACGCTTCAAGTTGCAAATTATGATTTATAATATTTGCGGCATTCTGACCAAACATAGAAATCACAACAGTCATTATCATACATAGAATGAAGGCTGCATCAAACTTGTGCCCTTCTACATCCAAGCGTTTTACTTTCTGAACAAACCTTCTAAATAGCGCCCAGAGAACAGCTACAATCACCAGCAATCCGAAAAAATCTTGTGTGAATGTAATTAGAGAAAAAATTGGTCCTAAAAATTCCAAAGAAAAAGCTGAATAAAATCCTTGTAAGATTGATTCTAAAACAGCGGCAAGAAAAAGTAGAAATCCCCAAAATATTGCTACGTGAATAAAACCGGCAACCGGCTCGCGTAAAATCTTAGATTGAGCCAACCCGATTTTTAGAACATTTTTGATTCTTTCAGCCGGATTATCAAATCTATTTTCCGGTTGACCGAGTTGAATGTAGCTTATAATTCTTCTAACATTAAAAGCAAAGAAGCCAATAGCAGCAAAAAAAATCGGAATAAATATGAGGTTTTTTATTTCCATCAGTATTAGAATCTATAATTTGTTAGTGAAAAATCTATTAGTTGCATCCAATAAATCTTCAAACTTTTTTGTTGTACCGGAAAATGGATGAACAATATCGAACGTGTGCCCGCAGCCGTAAATTTTAAAAAACTCGGTTAAACTTTTATCAGCCCACGAGTATAACATTTCAGCTTCGGCAATCGGTACAGCTAAATCTTGGTCGCCATGCGCGATAAGCAGCGGCTTATTTAAGTTTGCGACTGCCTTTTCAATATTTAAAGAATCGCTTCCATTCTCTACAACATCATCAAGCAGAGAAACACCCAGACTCATAACTTGTTTGGTCCTCATATTCATTACATCAAAAGAACCTTTTTTGCGCCATTCCTCTTTTTGGCGATTGCTGTATCTATCTAATTTAGCAATTGAACTCCAAACCGCAACGGCATCAATATCGTTTCTTTTTGAAGCGGCTAAAAGTGAAATAGCTCCTCCTCGGCTGTGCCCGCAAATTCCAATTTTGGAATCGCGCGAAATTTCCTCAAAAAAACCATTTCTAATTGCGTCTATTAATTCGCTTAACTCTCTAACTTCCCTAGAAAATGTATTTTTTGCGAATTTTTCAAGTTCAGTAAATTCAGTAAGGTTTTCTCCAACTCCGTTATGGGAAAAATTAAACATAACAACTGAAAAACCTTTTTCAGCAAAACAACTTCCCAGATAAGGACCAAAACCCCAATCCTTAAAACCTTTGAAACCGTGCACAAAAACAAGTGTTTTGTTAGATTTTTCATGCGCGTTATAAAAGGTGGAAATTCGCAGTATTTCGCCGTCGGTGGCGTTTAAGGAATAATTTCTTACCATACGGGCTCAAATATGAGGTTTTGAGAATGTAAAGTCAAGAAGTGAGAAATATTTGTAAAACTAAACATAAACGCATTTTTTCCGATGATAACTTAAAAGATGAGCAGTATGATATGACAGATCAAGAAAAAGTTCAGTGGTTTGATAAGGCATTAAAATTCGCTATAGATGGTAAAATTCATCTTGTCATGCGATCTTACAAGAATGGAGTTGGTAAATGGGCGGTTATTGATTCCGAAAAAAACCTTGTATTAAACTCTAATATGGAATGGGAAGCAGAGCCACCTCAAGCTAAAGACCGCGATGAAGCATTTCTTATCCGAACGCGTTTCGATTTTGATACTGCCGTCGTTCAATATGAGCAGTTAAAAATGTTTGCTCTATAAACATATTTGCTAATGTCAAAATAGGAGAAGCCATGGTATCAAGAGAATCAATTGATAACGCCTTAAATGCACATTCAAAGTGGAAAGCCCGCTTATTGGACGCAATTAAAGAAAGCAAATCAGATTTCAAAGTTGAGGATGTGCAAAAAGATAATGCTTGTGAATTCGGGAAATGGCTTTATAGCCTAGGGGAAAGCGATAAAAGAATTGCCGAAGAGCTGGAAATCAAAGAACTTCATGCTAGCTTCCATAAAGTAGCTGCCTCAATACTTGAATTAGCTGTTAAAGGTAATAAGAATTTAGCCACGGCTAAGATGGAATTTGGCGGCGACTATGGCAAAACTACCGGAAAATTAGTAGTTGCTCTCACAAAGTGGAAGGACAGACTCTAGCATTACGCTGCTTAATAAAAAGAAATCAAGAAATATTATTCTAGACCGAAAGTTCAGTTTTCATTTTTCCAATGATTGCTAAGTATTTCTTCTATGATTAGTTATCACTAAGTTTAGTTATACTTTCGAGTCGGGTTTTCTTTTTTAAATGACATTGAATTTCGAAAGTTGTTTATTTACACGTTCGATTTAAGAAGCTTATACACGGAAATATTATGCCGAAGATTTTAGTTATACCATCAATAGATATTCAAGATCAAAAAACAGTTAGAGTTGTACAAGGAATTCCGGAACTCGGTTGCTCGGAATACAAAAGCGACCCGGTAGAAATGGCTATGATTTGGCGGGCGGAAAATGCAAAATGTCTTCATGTAGTAGATTTCAACGCTGCTCACGATCATACAAGAGTTAATTTCGAAGTAATAAAAGATATTTGCGAATCTGTAATCATTCCAGTTGAACTTGGCGGCGGAATTAGAAATTTTGAAGATGCCGTTGAAGCATTTGAGCTTGGTGTTGCAAGAGTTATAATTGGCTCAATGGCTTTCGAAAATCCTAGAGAGTTCATAAAGATTTTGGATAAATACACACCTAACAGAGTTGTTTCTGCAATTGATGTTGTAAATGGCGAAGTTGTAACACGAGGCAGACAAACCAGAACTCACCTTCAAGCAATTCAATATGCTAAATTTTTGAAATCTTGCGGCGCTACAAGAATTGTAGTAACCGACGTTACAACTAATGGAATGCTCACCGGACCAAATATTGAGCTTTCAAAACAAGTTGCAGAAGCAGCGGAAACTAAAGTTACCCATAGTGGTGGAATTGGCGGTTCGGAAGATTTGCTTAAATTGCAAAGAGAAGCAAGTAGCTTTGTCGATTCAGTAATAATTGGCAGAGCGCTTTACGAAAACAAGTTTCCTTGCCAAAAGATTTGGCGGGTTGCCGAGGCGGGAATTTTTGCATAGGAGATTTTTATGGGAAATAGCGAAGTTTCAAAAAGTAGTTTTTGGACTAACCTCTTCAAACCGAAGGCAGAAAAAAGTGAATTAGAACAAGTATTAGCTTCAATGCCCCCTTTCCAAGATTTGAATCCAGCTTTCATTAACGGTATAATCAAACTGATGCATAACAGAGTTTATGTACCAGGTGAAGTGATATTTCATCAAGGCGATCCCGGCGCTGGTTTGTATATTATTATAAATGGACAGGTTACTATTAAGCAAGAGGACGAGGGTAACACTTGGGAATTAACAAAGCTTTCTCGTGGAGATTTTTTTGGAGAACTGGCTCTATTAGATAATGAACGCCGTTCTGCAACTGCTGTTGCGCTAGTGGAAACTCAAGCACTGGTAATTTTCAAACCGGATCTGGATAATTTTATTTCGAATAATCCAAAAGAAGGAATAAAAATTCTAAAAGGAATGGCTCATATTATTGCTATCAGACTAAGAAATTTGAACCAAGATTACTTTCAATTGTATAAACAAATGAAAAACAACTAGTGGAGGCAGCAATGATCAAGAATATCATGGTTCCCATCGATTTTTCGGATTACTCCAAGGCCGCACTAAAATATGCCGCACAATTCGCCAAGCAATTCAATTCTAAAATTTTCCTAATCTACGTTGTTGAACCAATGATTTACCCGGCCGATTTTTCAATGGGACAAGTTGCTATTCCCTCTTCCGACATTGATTTAACAAGTCGTGCAGAAGAAGAGTTAAATAGGTTGGCTTCCGAAATTGATAACGGCTTGGCTGTAGAGACAATTATTAAAACCGGTAAACCTTTTGTTGAGATTAATGAAACGGCCGGAGAAAGAAATATTGATTTGATAATAATTGCAACTCATGGTCATACAGGCGTAGAGCATTTGTTATTCGGATCAACTGCTGAAAAAGTAGTTCGCAAAGCACCATGCCCGGTGTTAACTCTACGCGAGCCGATTAAGGGATTTCAATTCAAAAAGTAAGTTGGAAGTGTAAATATAAAAGCTCAGCTACTTTAACTAGCTGAGCTTTTATGTAAGAAATTTATTTTGCTTGCTCTAATTGTTTTGCCGCTTGTTCCGCGATGTGAGCTACTTCAGTCTTTGGATATTTTTTAGCCAATTCTTTCCATACGGAAATTGCCTTCTTATTATCACCTTTAGCTTGTGCTAAACCACCAATGTTATACTGAGCATAAAGATTATTCTTATCAACACTTAAAACACGGTCGTTATATTCAACCGCCTTATTAAGATCACCCTTATTGTAATATGTAAATGTAAGCTGAAGTAAAATATCAGTTCTTTTGGGATCAACTTTTATAATTTTTTCATAAAGCTTAATTGCTTCGTCCGGATTATGAACCGACAACAAATCTGCATATTCTCTAATCTTTGTAGTATCGTCTGGATTTTTCTCAACTGCAAGTTTAAGCGCATTCATCTTTTCGGTCGCTTCTTGCATCACATTATCTTTACCGGGCATGTCACCGTTTCCGCGAGATCTCATTCCGCCATGGATATCATCTTCCGGCATTTGTGCGCCTTCGCTAATTGCTCCCCCATTATTTGCCTCTTTTGTACTATTCGAAAAAAACACTATTGCAATTACAAATACGATAAACACACCAAGATAAATATATATTGGTTTTAACTTCATTTCATCTCCATTTTTTATGGTAACAAAATTAAGATTTTTTTCACTAAAAGCTCGCTTTGCCTTATCGGAATTAAAACAATCTCATGTATAAATTGCATTTTTTGCACATAAAATGAACTTAGTTATTACCAAAACCGTTTGATATTATGTCTACAAATAAAGAATATGAAGAACAAAGCAACATCAAGTAATAGAACTTCTTAAAAAATACAAGAATATGATTCTGAGGTTTTGCCTTACGACAATGCTCTTAAAAGTTTTGCTTTGAAAATGAAAAAGGTTACTGCCGATGCCGACGATATGCTTCAAGGCACTCGAAGCATATAGGTTTTAGACAAATTTGAAAAAGGAACCGGCATGAAGGTTTGCTTTTCGAATTATGAAGAATTCCTTTATTAGTATTAATCGTAAAAACTAGTAAAGAGCAAAAAAAGGCAGATTATGAGAAATACCAAAATCCAGAGCAAGAGGAACAACAGAACTAGTACTGGTGTAACAATGGTTATTTGAACAAAGAAAATCTTGTAAGTTGTTCTATTGAA
>CAZEDR010000193.1:0-3084 GCA_964510975.1 uncultured Melioribacter sp.
CTTAGTGTTTTTGTGGCTCAATTTCTTAGACTTTCTTTTGCCACAAAGTCTCAAAGACACTAAGAAATCGCAAAGTGCGTAACTTCAGTTATTCAAATAAATAATCTGCGAAAACCTGTGCTGAGTCTTGTCCTGAGCGTAGCGAAGGATCAATCGAAGCATCAGTTAAATCTGTGTCATCCGCGGTCTATTCTATAATAAAACATTACTTTTGAGAAAGCCCCTTTTTATTTTAAAAAACCAATCTTTGCATTTTTTGCAGCTTCCTAATTAAACCAAATAACTGCAAAGTGTGTTTATTAATTAGAAAATTAAATGTGGAGATCATGAAAAAGTATTTTTTACCCTTGCTGGCTTTAATCCTAATAACAATAAGCCCAATTTTAGCCCAAAATGAAGGAATGCAAAGAAGAAACAACCAATCCGGAATGCAAATGCAGTCTCAATTTCAGCTTGCCGGAAAAGTAAGCGGAAAAGTTGTTGATGGGCAATCAAACCAACCAATAGAATATGCAAACGTAGTCATTTATAGATGGAAAGATTCCACAGTTGTAAATGGAACCGTTACTAATCCGGAAGGTAAGTTTACTATTGAAAAGCTTATGAATGGACGTTACTTCATGAAAGTATCATACATCGGTTTTGCAACAAAAAGATTCGATTCACTAACCGTTCGTCCCGGTAATTCAAATTTTGAGTACGCTTCGATCAAGTTAACGCCAAAAAATGTTAATATGAATGAAGTTGTTATAAAATCCGAAAGAGATGCTGCCAGCTTTAACCTGGATAAAAAAGTTTACAATGTTGATAAAAACATGGCAAACTCGGGCGGAACTGCAGTTGAAGTAGTGCAAAATATTCCAGCTGTTCAAGTGGATGCAGATGGCGGAGTTTCGGTAAGAGGAAATTCCAACATTACAGTTCTAGTTGATGGAAGACCAGCACAACTTGCCGGGTTCAGCGGCTCGGATGTTCTTGCACAAATTCCGGCAAGTCAGATTGAATCGATAGAATTAGTAACAAATCCTTCAGCACGTTACGATCCGGAGGGAACCGGCGGAATCATAAATGTTATTCTAAAAAAGAAATCCAATCTTGGTGTTAACGGCAGCGTAATGGCAAATGCCGGAACAAAAGGAAGATACAATACTTCAATCAACGGAAATTTACGCGGAGAAAATTTTAATGTTTTCTCCAGTTATGATGGAAGATTTTTTAACATGACCGGTTCCGGTAGTACAATAAGAAATAGTAATTTCAACGGTGTTACCGGAGTGCTGGATCAATCATCTACCAGCAAGAATAACATGAACAATCACAGCGTAAACTTTGGCGGTGA
Source organism: uncultured Melioribacter sp. (assembly GCA_964510975.1). Classification (GTDB taxonomy): domain Bacteria; phylum Bacteroidota; class Ignavibacteria; order Ignavibacteriales; family Melioribacteraceae; genus Stygiobacter. The sequence goes on from CAZEDR010000193.1 coordinate 1,340, forward strand.
TTATTATTTTGCAGATAGAGAATTTGTAACATTAAATACTTCATTCCGTTTTGGCAATTGGGGTGGAACAAATGTTAACACAAATAAAGATTATAACAGCACAAATACGCTAACAAGTTACTTCGATAGACAGAGTGAAAGCGATAGAAATAACGGTTCCGGTAATTATACATTAAGCTACAAGAAAACTTGGGATGATAAAGTTCAAGAACTTACAGGCGATTTAATGTATTCTAAGAGTTCTATGGACAACGTTTCTGACATTACACAAAAATATTACGACACCGGATTCGGAGCCTTGATAGCTCCATCATTACAAAAAACAAATTCCGATAACACAAACAAAATGTTTTTAGCTCAAGCAAATTATATTCAGCCAATGGGAAGCTGGGGAAGATTTGAAGGCGGTTTTAAAAGTATGATTCGTGATATGACGATGGAAAACACATACTCTGCTTTCAACTTCACTACCAATACCTGGGGTGCCAGTTCTTTAGTTGATAATGCTTATGATTATAAAGAACAAGTACATGCTCTATACGGAATTTATTCCAATGGATTCGGCAATTTTAATATGCAAGTTGGTGTAAGAGCAGAGCAGGCAATTATTGATGGTGGCGATCCGCTTAAAGGCCAGTCTTTTACTGCGGATTATTTTGAAGCTTATCCTACAGTTCACTTGCGTTACTCACTCGGCAACTTTGATGAAATTCAGTTGAGTTATTCCAAGAGAATTGATAGACCGCAGAACAGACAATTAAATCCTTACGAAGACAGATCAGATTCATTGAATATTGTAAAAGGTAATCCAAACTTGCGACCTCAATTTTATAATTCTCTTGAGTTAGGTTACACAACAGTACTTAGCAAAACTGCTCTTGTTACAAATTTGTTTTACCGCATCAACGATAATCTGATCAGCACAATTTCAACTTTAATGCCTTCCGGCATTACATATTCTACGTACGAAAACGTTTCGCAAGGAAGTTCTTACGGTGCCGAGTTTATTGTTACTCAACCAATAGGTGATTGGATGAGAATTAATGGGACTTTCTCTTTCTATAACAGTAAAGTCGAAGACAACGGCACATTAGGCGGAAGCAGAGAAAGCAACAGCTGGCGTACAATGTTAAATGCTCAAGCTACAATTTCAGAAGGTTTAGTTTTGCAATCGATGATTTTCTATAACTCACCGTCAATCCTTCTACAAATGGGCGGTGGTGGTGGAATGCGTGGCGGCGGAGGTGGAGGAGATTTTGGTGGCGGTGGTGGAGGTATGTTCTTTGGCGGTTCGTCATCTCAATCTAAAATGAAAGAGTTGTACTGGATGGATTTAATGTTAAGAAAAGATTTTTTCGATGGACAGCTAAGCGCAACATTGCGTGTTTCCGATATTTTTAACACCAGAAAATTTGATACAGAAACTACCGCAAACAACTTTACTTCTATCAGCAAGCGATTGATGGATTCCCGCATTGTAAATCTTGGCTTGACTTACAGACTGGATACAAAGAGCAGAATGATGGATCAGGAAAGACAGAGAAGAATTGAAGATGGATATGATGAGCTCTAAGAGTATCTAGTATTAAGTCTTTAGTATTTAGAAAAAGAGAGAGAACCCCGCAAATTTTAAGCGGGGTTTTTTTATTGTATCCCGGATTGTTCATTAAAAAAAATTGCTGATAATCCAATAAATGTAGTTAATTAACTGAAGTTACGCATAAGTTGAATTTCATGAATTTTCC
>CAZEDR010000193.1:3094-6592 GCA_964510975.1 uncultured Melioribacter sp.
TTCAGCAAAGACTCATCACATGAGAGTTGACTATTCTATGTTTGAGGGAATGAAAGTAAAAGGGGACGCCGATTTGGTTATTTCAAGAGGTGAAGTAATTGTTGAAAACAAAAAATTTCTTGGAAAAACCGGTAGAGGAAATTTTGTAAAGAGAGATATCCATACAGAAGTTTGTAACTGAAGTTACGCATAAGTTGAATTTCATGAATTTTCCTTTGTGAAACTTGGTGGCTTAGTGCTTTTGTGGCTCATTTTCTTAGACTTTCTTTTGCCACTAAGTCGCAAGGAGACTAAGAAATCAAAAGTGAGTAACTTCAGTAATTAAAGAAGTAAACCCCGACTTACATTTTCTTGGTTTTGAAGTTTTTCTTATTAGTGCATCTTTCTCATAACCTTAGAAAATGTTAGTCGTTTTGCATTAGCGCTTTTCTAATGACAAATTTGGGGTTATATTTTGAGCAAAAATGAAATTGTGAATGAATAGAAAACCACTCTACTTACTTTTTATGCTTGTTGTTGCAGCTTCCTTGATTAATGCACAAGTTACATCTATCCATCAGTATGAAAATGAATATTATAAAGAGAATTCATTTCAAGCTAAGCCTGTAGAATATTCTGTAGATAAATTGAGTAAGAAAGCCCAATTAAATAAGGCTGTATTTGGATATTTGCCTTGGTGGAAATATCTAACCGGATCGCAAAACTATTTACGCTATGATCTTCTCAGTCACATCGCAGTTTTTTCTTTTGAAGCTGATAGCCTTGGCAATATTGAAAATCCGCTAAACTGGCCCTGGACCGATTTGATAACCAAAGCTAAAGAGAACAATGTTAAACTTGTTATGTCCGTAACAAGCTTCAATGCTAATGCAATTCATTCCCTGTTCACAAACGTAGATCGCAGAAACAAACTATTTGAGAATTTCAGTCAGAGAATACTAGCTTATGGCTTTGATGGAGTTAATATTGATTTTGAAAATGTTAAGACTGCAGATAGAAACACAGTAATAACAAATTTCTTCATTGAAATGAAGAATTACTTTTCACAAAAGAATCTTAATCCGGAAATTTCTTTTGCTGCACCGGCAGCAAATTTTGGCGGTTGGAATTTTTATCAGATCGCTTCGAATTTAGACTACATTTTTATCATGGGTTACGATTTCTACGGCAGTTGGAGTCCAACTACCGGTCCATCGGCACCAATAACCGGCGGGTATTTTAACCTAACAAAATCGCTTTCGAATGCAAATGATTTTCTCTCTGTGGTGCAGAACATTCCTCACAAATTGATTCTCGGTGTTCCGTATTATGGAAATTATTGGCGTACTAAGAGTCCAAATGCGTATGCTGCTGTTGATACCGCTAAGACTAAGAAAGGATTTGTGAAAAGTATTCTGTTCAACGATATCATTTCCGGATATAACAGCAAAGAAAAAATTTGGGATAACCTCTCCCACACTCCTTGGATACGCTGGCAAGATACAACATGGAACCAGATTTGGTATGACAACGATTCAAGCTTAGCGCTTAAGTATGATCTAGCAATTAGCAAAAATCTTAAAGGTGTAGGAATATGGGCGCTCGGTTATGATGATGGTAGAAGCGAACTATGGAATTTAATAGAAAGAAAATTTTCTGTACCATCAGGTATTACTGAATTGCAAGAAGTTCCAACGCAGATTCATTTGTATCAGAATTATCCAAATCCATTCAATCCGGAAACCACTATTAGCTATAAGGTACAAGCGGCAAGCCAAGTAAGCCTAAAAGTGTACGATGCTCTTGGAAGAGAAATAGCAACACTAGTTAACGAGTACAAACAAACGGGTCTCCATACTGCTACATTTAGTGTAAAGACGCCATATATGGCGTCTCTACCAAGCGGGGTTTATTTTTACAGATTACAAAGCGGCAGTTACAGCAAAACCAAGAAAATGATACTACTTAGGTAACTATCTAACTCTCGTCTCGCACTCAAAAAGTTTTGGTGTTTCGTATTTGGAAACCGTTTTCTCAACTGTTGTCTGCCCAACGCTAACATCTTTTTTCCTTTCGGGAACTTTGAACTGAATTCCAATTCTTTCTTTACCCTTAGTCATCTCAAACGGAAGATCGTAATCAACTGTAAAGAATTCATCGCTATGCTTTTCAATCTTCTTAGTAGGAATTTGAATCCCATCAATTGAGAGATAATACTCAGCTTCGCTTTCATCGCCATAATATGTTGCTCTTAGCAAAGTTGATTTGTCTGGAACAACATTAATATCGAACCGGAACCACGATTTAGATTTCACCCATTTTCTTCCGGCAGTTTCTCCCTTCTCTGCAATCCAAGCTTGATAGTTGTGTTCATCGTTAGAAAACTTATCGCCGAAAACAAAACGGTCAATCGCTCCTTCCGGGATTTTAATTTTCTTATCAAGAAATTCTTTCCATTCTTTCTTAGAATAGACATCAAAGTAAACCGAGTAGCGCTCTTTTTGTAATCTATAAAATGGAATTAGCGTAACATCGTTTGGAACTCCGGCATTAACAGTTGTAAATGTTAAACTTTTTCCTTTCACTGGTTTTATCCAATTGGAAAGAATAGTTTCATCGGTAACATATTTAGGTGCTGGCATTGCCGCAGCTTCTTTGCTCAATCTTTCAACATCTTCACCCATTCCGTTTATCATTACTGCGTTCATCTGTTTTTGTCCCAGCTTTCCGGCAAGCACAACCGGTCCAAACATAATCGCGGTGCGATTCGGATAATCGGGCATACGCTCTAGATGAAGCTCAAACGGAAATTGAATTTCTACTTTATCATTGTTGCTCCAAACTCTCTTTATGCTCGCATAACCGGAAGCATCAGCAGAAACTTTTTGTGCTTTACCGTTAATAGTTACAGAATATTTTTTAGAAGCCCAATAAGGAACTCTCAAATTCAACACAAATTCTTGCGGCTGTTTAGTGGAGATTGTTACTAATGTTTTTTGCTCATCCGGAAAATTTGTCTTTTGTGTTAAGGTAATATTCTTTTCTTTCCATTCAACTTTGGAGGCAATAAAAAGATTAACAAAAAGTGAATTGGCATTATGGAAGTAAATGTTATCGCCAAACTTTCCGAATGATTCAATTCCAGTTCCGCTGCAGCAGACGTAAGAAAGTTCCGGTTCGCAAAAAATCCGCCATGCACCGGGCAGCATAGGAACAGAATACATAAACGCGCCACCGGTTTCGGGATGTTGCGTGCCCATTATTCCGTTTAGCAATGCCCGCTCATAATAATCAGCGTACTCGGCTTTCGGTTCAAGAGAAAATAAGTGGCTCGTTAGTTTCAGCATATTGTAAGTGCAGCAATTTTCATGATCATCCGAACTGAGCTGATCGAAAAAATGATTAGGCTCCGCGCGCCAATATTCAAAGTTGCTGGTTCCACCGGTTACGTAAGAACGGGCTTTGGTAACTTCATTCCAAAAATATTTTGCGATTGTTCCATAATATTCATCGCCGGTT
>CAZEDR010000194.1:0-6337 GCA_964510975.1 uncultured Melioribacter sp.
TCTTCTCTTTATCAATTCATAATCCATATTAGATATTTTATATTAGCCACCTAACAGCGTTGCAACTAAAGCGCAGCCAAAAGGTATTTGGCGCAAAATAGTTAGATTAATTACTAACATAAAAAGCAACAAACAAACAACTAAGGACAAGCTAAACTTAGACTGCCAATGTTACGACAAGGTGAAGCTGTCGCCTTTGAGTTGCGGGTTAGTTGCTGATTCTCCATTTATTTATTCCAATCCATTGCCCAATTTTTATCATTTCTTACTTCAACTTGTGGCGAAGATGTTTGAGGAGAATGACCAGGTTTGTAAAACCAACCACCACAATTCATACAACGCCAATATTCATCAAACTCTTTCAGGTGAGCGGGAATTTTTTTCGGAAGACAAGAGCCACAGAATAGTTCGCCAGTATCTTTCCTCTTATAGTAACCGATCTTTGAGTCAAATTGATAATCGTTATTTAACAAAGATATTGATTCAGTTGGAACTTGTTTTAACGATAATATCTCGTTGGTCAAAGAAGAATTTGTTTCTTCCAATTTTTCAACTGAGTTTTTAAGGACAAGAATATATGTGTATAATAGCGATGTTATTAGCAGTATCAATATCATGGGCAACTTATAATCAATTAAATATATGGGCATTACGTTTGAATACGAAATTACCAGCGACGCTAAAAATGTTGTATATGCTAATAGCGCTTGCACTCTATAAGTTCTTTTTATACTACTTAAAATCATAGATTCACCTTTGTTCTTTATATATTGTTTGATATGAAGTGGGAGAGCCGAAACTCTCCACACCTCAATTAACGTAGTAGGATTATCAGAAGTGAAATAATCGCCCATATACAAGCAGCAACATTAACTTTGATATCTACCTTAATCTCTATCTTTTTCATTTTGATTTCTCATTACGAAAAGGATCGAGGCGCCTCAATCCGTTAATGGAATGAGCTTATTTATCGTGGCGTTGCTACCACTTCAAGATTGTTAGACGTCATAACCTTCTTGAGTTCGACACTAGCTTAATAGTGATCCAAATCCTTGGCAATTCTTCATCGCTGTAACTTGGATTTACGCTGCTAATGCCATTCAGCCGGTTGAATCAGCCGACCAGGGGAACTGATTCAGAGTTCCCACTCCTCGCCTATACTTCCGTATAGTAGAGTAAACTTTAAGAATCCTACTACAAACAATATTTCAAAGAGCAACTAACTATTACTTGAGCCGAATTGGCAGTCTTCAATTTGGCTGATAATTAAGAAATTATTTCTTATCTATTGACTGCTTATATTAATTAATTCCTCTGTAAATACTTCATTTTATTTAATTTACTTCTCTACCCTTTATTTTTACCGGCTAATATTCAAGTAGTTTATTCTCAACTTCCGGTATTAATCTAAAGGGCTCCTAACACCTATACCTCTGTTTAAAACATGAGTGTATATCATAGTAGTTTTAACAGAACTATGCCCAAGTAATTCCTGTACAGTTCTAATATCATATCCGGCTTGCAATAAATGTGTTGCAAAGCTATGCCTTAACGTATGCGGTGTAGCCTGCTTCATTATATCTGCTTTTCTAACAGCTTCCTTAAACAACTTCTGATACGTACTCTCATGTAGATGAACTCTTATATATTTTTTTTCAGCCTCTAAATACACCAGACTTTTTGCTGGGAACAAATATTGCCAGTTAAAATCTTTGCATGCATTAGGATATTTTACGCCTAAGGCATTAGGCAATGTAACTTCTACATTTCCCTTTTTCATATCCTTAGCATATAGGTTTCTAGCCTTTCTTATTTGCTCTTTTATCTCGCCTACTAAACTATCCGGTAAAATAGTTATTCTATCTTTCCCACCTTTTCCATCTCTAACCGTTATAGTTCTATAATCAAGATCTATATCCTGCAATCTTATTTTTAAACACTCGTTCAAACGTAATCCGGCGCCATAAAGCACTTTCGAGATCAGCAGTGGTATTCCTTCCATATTTGCAAATATTTTTTTCACATCATCCTTGGCTAGAACAACTGGTAAATGTTTTTTCCTTTGAGAAAATCTTATATCATCTATCCAACCAACTTCTTTCTTCAATAAGTTTTTATATAAATATAGAACGCCGTTTAATGCTTGGTTCTGTGTAGAAGCCGAAACATGCCTGCTTACAGCAAGATAGTTTAGAAAATTTTTAATATGCTCACTGCCAAGCTTGTCTGGATGAACTTTATTGTTGAATATGATAAATCTTCTTATCCATGAAATATAACTCTCTTCCGTTTTACTAGAATAATGATTCGTTCGCATAGTTATACGCACCTGATCCAGCAGCTTAATCTTGTTTGAATTCGTTTTTGCCGGTCCGTAATTCATAAATCTTGCTTAGTGCGCTTTTATGGTCTATGGTTTAATTCGTAAATCCTAATTCCCAAATCCTAAGTCCATTTGTCGCTTCGTTATTCGTAAGTCTTAATTGCACTTTTCGGTTCCCCGTAGTTGTTTAGAATGGAACCCCTCAGTCTCTTTTGCAACTTAGTAATTGAAGTTTGGATTATCAAGAACAAAATAGCGTAAGGAAAATTGGAGTACGTAAAACAAAAATCAGTAAGCCATATGCTATATGCTATAAACGGTATGCAGAAAGCAAAAAACATTCAGCACATATACATTTTACTTACCACATTCAGTATTCAGTTTGCCGGTATCCAGTATCAATTCCAGTTGCCTACATCCGGTATCAAGGACGCGGCATTTTGTACTGCCGCTGCCGCGCCCATTCACTAGCTATAGTTACGGCTTAACCGGTTCAGCCGGCTTTTCCTCCTCTTTTCTCCCCATTCCCAGATCCTTTATTCCTCTGGCGGAAAAATACTGATTATAAAAAAGAGTATTGTTTTTCCTAACCAGTTCAATCAAGGTATCCATCTGCTCGGCTAGAATTGCGTCGGCGTCGTCAAACTGGTCGGAAAGAACTTTTCTAAGCGCGCTTCGGTTGGCAAAGCCGGTATCTTTTCCATTCAGAGCTGCGGCAAAAGCATCAATCTTCTCTTGAAGATCGGCAAGCAGAGCTTCTGTAATTTTGTAGGTTGCCAAATCGGTTAAATGCTTCACCGCCTCAGCCTTAATCAATTCCGCCTTCTTCAAAAACTCCGGGTCGCGCATACGCTTCAGCACGGCTTCACTGTCGGCAGTAAGTGCTTTTAATTCTTCATTCTTGTTCTTTACTGCGTAAGCATACAAAGCCGCTTTAACCGGCATCACCTCATCAATCAGTTCATCTTCAAGCAAATTCTTTGTAACGGTTTTCCCGTCAATGCTTGTAATAAACTTCTTGTCGGTTGCGTCAATTTCAGTAAGTGCATTCTTAAAGAGGGCTAATGTTTCTCCCAGCGCGGGGTATTCGGCAATAACGGAACTGTTCTGTTCAAAGACTGCCGATACAGCTTTGAACATGTTGAATTTGTTCGTTTCATGACGATTCATTTTGAATCCTCCTTTTTTTGTGTTTGATTTTTAGTTTATTTCCCCAAAACCCCCATTTTAAGGTATAAACACAATAATTCCCTTAAAATTTGGTTTTGCGGTTAATACAATTCATTTTGCGCCGTTCTATTCCATTTTGTGAAAAAATATTTCGCTTTGCAGAACCAGTAACGGGTTTTGCGGATGCTCAATTCGTTTTGCAATAGAATATTCTCTTTTGCGGGAAAATATTTTGCTATGCAGCATTGCAAATCTGTTTTGCACGGCTTCAATCCGTTTTGCAGAGTTTCATTCCTCATTGCACAAATAGAAACGGGTATTGCAATGAACCATTGAGTATTGCGCCGCGCCGGCCTCTGTTCCGTAATAATTACGGGTCCTCCGACTAAACAGCTTCTATTGCACCGCTTTATTTATTTTTCCGCAAAAGTAATTTGCTTGGATATGTCTTCAATATGCTCCCCCGTTGTAGAATATAGAGCACAGTAAAATATTTCTAAAAACGCAATCCTACTTCACCACTTCATTAGTTCAGAAGCCGGACTGTAAAATATTTTCCTTAACCGGTTGTGTGAATTAGATTTGGGATGATCGTAAAAAGAAGTGAAAAGCAATTATTCAAAAATATATCTGTGTAAACCTGTACTGAGTTTATCGAAGTATCATAATAAATCCGTTTGATCCGCGTTCCATTTTTTGATTAAATAATTGCTTTTTACTTCGTAAAGATTAATTCACACAACGGGTTTTCCTTATTTAACAGTCAGCAATATTCTGTAACTTGTTTTATTATCTTCTTTTGTACTATTTATGCTGATCATTTTGATTAATACCCTTACCCCGCTATCATTCCCCGCTTCACTAAATATCTTGCCCGTCACCTTTTCATTTATATCTTTCCCAATTGCTTTTATATCCGAGCTTTTCCAGTCACCAATGCAGTTTTCAATTCTGCTTAGCGCATCCAAAAAGCTTCTTTTTGCGCTCTTTTCGTCTGCTCCCTCATAAATCTGAATAGAAAGTGAACCTTCTTCCTCATCCACTTCAGCCTTTCCATTCTTCCCGATTATTTCCATTCCGCTTTTATTTAACTGATCAGCCGGAAACATCATGAAGTGAGCGCCAGCGTGGGCAATCAGAAAGTTAAGAGAAGAACAGAAGTCCATATTTTGACTTATGTTAAGTGAGTTAGAAGCAGCAAATGCATAACGCAATGCGAACTGTCCCGTCTCATTCTGCTTCCCTATAACATAAAGAATCCAGTCTCCGCTCACCGGTATTTCGGTAAGAATAGATGCCATTCCTTGGCTTGCTTCCGCAGACTGCTTGTAAACTTTCCCCTTCGGGTCAACAAGTATCAGTTTAGCATTGAAATCGGAAGAGAAGACTGCAAAATTTGCCTTCTCCCCTTCATATAAAGGAAGCTCGAATCCATGGTATCTTCCAAAGTCTTTCTTATACTTATCGCTGCTTTTAAGACTTCCCCTAACTTCATTATATTCAACATTATAGGGGTTTTGACCAAAAGCCAAAGCTGATGAGAAAAGAACCAGAATAAATACGAATCCGCTTAGTTTATTCTTCATTAATGCCCCGCCTTTACGGCTGGTTTAATTTCATTTGCTGTTGCTCTAGGCTCCTTTACAAACATCCAGAAGAATACCGAGAAGCAGATGAATATTCCGCATAGGATGTATAAAAGCTGAAAATTCTGCGTTTCCGAGATAATATTGGCAACTCCTTGGCTCATCATCTGTGGAAGCACGACTGCAAGGTTAAATATTCCCATGAATAAGCCCATTTTTGCTTGGTTTATTCTCTCCGTCATAATCGAGAATACAATAGATATTACTGCAGACCAGCCAATGCCGGTTAAGAACATTCCAAGGTAAAAGTTAAATTCGTGTCTTCCTAAAAACGCAATGTAGAAGTAGCCAATTGCGCTGAATGCCAGAGCCGTAGTATATGTTTTAACTCTTCCAATTCTCTTTGCAATGATCGATAAAACGAAAGGAAATAGTGCTCCGACTGCGTTTAAGATCAAAAATCCAAGTGAAACTATATTCCCCGTTGTAGCATCGGGACTCTGTGTTGTGCTGGTTAAATACTCGGCAAACTTGTTCGCGAAGACATTTGTAAGATCAAGATTTGGTACAATTTGTTTATCTATAAAGAAACCGGACATAACAAACATGCTCTGGAATGCTATCCATGTGAATGTATGAGCGAGCATTATCTTCTGGAATTCGTTGGTGTCCGATTCTCCTTTCCTTCCTTGCACTATTATCCATATTCCGACTATAATAGTATATGCTAAGCTTAATATTAACAATGGGTTATGGATAACACGTAATTCATTCTGGTAGAAGTGAAAGATCAGACTGAAGATGCCAAACGCCAGAAATCCGTACAATGGGAATATTGATTTGAATATATCGAGAACAGAATGGGATTTTGCGGCTTCCCCCTTCTCTTTCTTCAAATCCTTCGGTTCTTCAATGAAAAGTATCGGGAGCAGTGAGCAGATAAGTACTATTATTGCAGCTAAAAGCAGTAATGTTTCATTTCCATAGACCATTGAAAGGAAATATGCAAGTACGCCGAACGTACCCGATATTACTTGCATCCAGACGTAGCCCGTTGTTCTCTTCTTCCCCTCCGGTGTCAGATCGGCTATAATTGATCTTGCCGGGTTAAACGTCACGTTGACGGATAAATCGAGCAGTAAAGCTATTACAGATGCAATTAAAATTATGCTCGTGATCCCGGTAGCCTCGGAAATGACTCCAATTTGAGGTAGTGCCAGAAACATCAGCGCTCCCACAATTCCTCCAATCATAATGA
>CAZEDR010000194.1:6347-6563 GCA_964510975.1 uncultured Melioribacter sp.
AAACCAAACGTTGTCGCTTATCATTCCAACAATAACTTGCCCGAAGATTCCGGCTAAAGGTCCGGCCAACCAAACAAAAGACACTTCATGGATGTTCAAGCCATATTTTTTGCTTAGTATCCAGCTTAATGCTGCAATTTGTGTAGATAGTGCGAAACCGACCGCGGTTGCCGGTAAAGCTAATATCGCATAAAATGAATTTGATAGCTTTTTCTG
>CAZEDR010000195.1:0-6520 GCA_964510975.1 uncultured Melioribacter sp.
TATTGTTCACGGCTCAGACTCTGATGAAAATGCAGCTAAGGAAATTTCACACTTCTTTTCTAGGAAAGAACTTTTAGAAATCAACGGTTGGGAATAAAACCGGAGGATGATTAAGTATTGGTTTTCTTAGTGCTTCTTTGAGTTTTTGTGCCTTTGTGGCAAAAGTTTTCAGCTTCATAAAGCTACAAAGTCACCAAGTCGCTAAGATTCACAAAATAATTTAGTCATCCTTTTTTATTATAAGAGAGTATTAAAATGAAAAAAATTATTTCACTATCATTCATCAGTTTTCTCTTTGCGGCACTGTTTATTTCTTGCGGCGGAAAGGAAACTAAATCCGGTTCATCAATTCAAACCGACAAACTTGAAAGCGTAAGTGTTGGAGCAGACAAAGTTTATCTGAAATATAAATTCAGCAAGGGTGAAACTTTCAGATATAAGCTCACTACTATTTCTACTAACGATGAAGTTGTTGAAGCAGATTCTACGATGAAAAGTAAAGGAAGCCAAACACTAACTTACATCTTCGATTGCGATATTCTTGATGTTGACGAAGACAATGTAGCCGAGCTTTCTATTAAAATTTCCGATGTTAAGTTTAACGGAGAAATGAATGGCCAAAAAATCAGCTATTCTTCATCAGCCAAAATCTCGAATGAAGAGAAACTTAAGTTCATGGAGTATGAAACTATCCACAACACACCCTACAGAGCAAGAGTTAATCAGAGAGGTGAAGTATTGGATGTAAGCAGAATAGAGAAAATGGTTGAGAAGATGAACGAGATGTCTCCTCAAAAACAAAATCTTACTACAGATCGAAAAGTTCAGTATGCAAGACAACTTGGCGAATCTGCTATCCGCCCAATTACACAAATGTTATTTAGAGAACTTCCGGCAAATGATGTTGCAAAGGATTCCTCTTGGACAAGAAAATACCCGCAGACAATGGGAAGTATGACAATTGACAACACTGCAAAATTTACTGTTATTGATTTTGTTAAGGTCGGCGATAGCAAAGCTGCTAAAATTTCCGCAAACCTTTCGGCTACTGTTACCGGTCCAAGACAAGGTACAGAAAATGGAATCAATTACAATTTCAGCGAACCGAAAATTGGGGGCGACGGAACAATTATTTTCGATTTCGAAAGCGGCAAATTGATCAAAGCTGATACCGGAACTGATGTCAAGATGTCCATGAGAATGGAAGGAAAAGATGCTACCGGCAAAGTAAGAAAGACTAAAAGAACAACAAGTTCGATAAACAGAAACTTAGTAGAGCTTCTATAAAAGATTTATCATTCACATGACTGTCGCGGACCACTCCGCGACAGTAACATTTTTCGTCATGGTAGAACATGACGGCGAGGGGAAAATTCACAGCTTAAAAGTAATATGGCGGAAGCCGTTGCATTGATTACATATGTTGCCACATGTTCGGGTATTTCCTTTGCCTCTTTACCAGCGCCATGAGATGAACTCAAACGATTACGTAATGTCGCTATTAATATTAAAGGCTGTTCCCAGTATAAATCAAGTTTCCCTTTTGCTAGCAATGATTTCAAAAGAACTGATGCAGTATCAGTTTCTTTAAAGGATATCGAATTCTTGTAACAAAGTACCTTCATTACGCTTTCAAAAGCACTCCCACATTTCGTAAGACAATCTCTAAAGTCACACTTCCTAAAATCTTCTAATGCACTAAGAAATTCATTATTTGCTTGTTTGAATTCTAAACTATTTAGGAGCGTCAACGCTGGCTCTATTGCTTTTTTATGCAATAGCTCACTGTCCTTTCGAATTACTTTTGGATATTCGGTAATACGTACCCCTGTTGTGGGTAAATCATAAAATGTAGTTTCGTAATTTTCAATTGAATAGCCAGTTAAATGGTACGGCAAGTTATCAATGCGAAAAAATTCGTTTATAGTCGATATTAGTGGATTGTCTGGCCAAGTTATTCCAGGCAAGTCGGATTGGAATATTATCTCTAGTACATCCAAAAAATGTTCGTCTTTACAGTTAAGTAAAAAATGCAGTAGGTCGTCATTAGGTGAAAAGTTTCCCTTGGAGTCAGAAAGTAGAAATTTCCCGTGCAAATAAGCAACTTTTCTATGTAATGCGGTCAAAAAATCCTTAAACGTGTTCTTGAAAGTATCTTGGAGTAACATAAGTACTCTATTTCGAAATTCAGATGATAGCGGCTTCTGTTTTGAAGCTACAGGTAGCCCTTCACGTCTCGAGAAAACGTTAAACAATCTGTTGAACAAGCACCATCCTCCTAAGCTAATAACTGACTTTTTACTATGACGGCGGAGAGAATTTCATCTGGCTTACGGCTTATAGCTTTTGGCTAAAAGCTACTACGAGATTCTTCATTCGCTTCCGCTCATTCATAACGACAGATTGAAAAATTTATTTCTTCACAACAACTACTTTCGAACCTTCTACCCTTTTAACAACTACTTCCGAATCCTTATTAACATAATCTCCATCAGTAACTACATCAGTTCGAACACCGTTGAGCATTGCAGTTCCGGCCGGACGAAGATCTGTAATAGCTGAACCGGAAACTCCGACTAAATTCTCATATTGTGAATTGGCAGCATATCCGGATTTCGAGGGAAGATTATCATGCAAAATTAGACGATTAAAAGTTTCTGACTTCGGCAGCAATTTCCAGAGGAAATAAATCACAACCGCAGTCATTACAAAACTTGCTGCTAGTTGGATAATAGCTATAGAGATTGAATTTGTTGATGCAATATCAAGATCGGAAACTAAACCAAAGAATAATCCTAGTATCATCAACACAATTCCGGCAAACCCGGCAATGCCAAATCCGGGAATAACAAAAATTTCTAATATTAAAAGGATTACACCAATTATGAAAATTATTATTTCCCATATAGTAGCGAGTTGTAAAATGTAACTCGTTCCGAAAAAAAGAGCGAATGCAATAACACCGGCTGTACCGGCTAATCCCCAGCCCGGAGTTTTAATTTCTGTGAAGAGTCCGATCATTCCAATCATAATAAGTAGAGAAGAAATTACCGGATTGTTTATAAATCGTACAATATCTTCAGCCCAGTTTGAGCTAATATCTACATCTTCTTCATTCACTAAACCAAAAACTTTTTTCACTTCTTCTATAGATACTAATGTAGTATCTGCAATTTTGAATTTAACTGCTTCATCAGTAGTTAATGTAACCAGCTTTGTGCTGTCATCTTCCATATCTGGGACAACAACTGTTTCATCTACCATTGCTTGAGCTATGTCTGTGCGTCTACCATTCTTTTCTGCTGTTGCACGCATTTCGGAGCGCATGTAGGATTGATATTTCTCTGCTTGCTTCTTCCCTTCTTGATCGACTACAGTTGATGCACCTATAGAAGCACCGGGAACCATAACAATCTTTTCGCAAGAGAGTGCAATTAAAGCGCCGGCAGAAATTGCACGCTTATCAATAAATGCAATTGTCTTTACTCGGCTGTTCAGAATTGCATCTTTGATTTGTGTAGCCGCATCAACTCTGCCGCCAAAAGTATTGATCTTGAAGATGATTGCCTTAGCAAAATTTTTCTCTGCTTCATTTACTACGCGTTTTACGTACGGAGCCAGACCGAGATCAATATCTCCATCAATGTAGGCAATGTAAACTTTTTGTGCGTAGTTAAAGGATGAGAAAAATAATGTTAGAAGTACGAATAATAATGCTGAGCGTTTCATTTGGGCCTCTGGTTTAGAGACTAACTTTTACTTAATGCATAGTTAAACAATTTATAAATCAATTTCGCTGTAAAATAACTTGCCGATGAATCTGAAGCTTTTGGCACAAGACCCATAACATCGAAGCCAACAATATTGCGGTCTTGCCCAATAATTTTGAACAAGTACATTACTTCATCCCAAAACAGCCCGCCCGGTTCCGGAAATTCTACCGCGTTAATGACTGAAGGATCAAACGCGCTTAAATCCAAAGTGATATAAACATTCTCGGACAAATTTTTATTTGCCAACTCTTGCCAGTCATCGCCATACATACCAAGTTTAATTTCACAAGCGAGAAATTGATGTATCTGTTTTTCAATTCTAAATTCATTCTCTTCTTTACTCTGCGAACGAATTCCAACTTGCGTTATAAGGGAATTGATTGCGGCGACTCTGGCAATTAAACTTTCGTGATGAGATTTTGTCTGCCATTCTTGTTTCATGTTTGCACGAGAATCAATATGCAGAACTGATAACGAATCATATTTCTTTTGGTATGCTTTGATTGCAGCGAAGGACATACAATGACAACCCCCAATTAGAGCGACCAACTTATCAGTTTCAATCAAAGAAGAAATTTCTTTTTCTAATCTCTCCGATGCTTTTGCATAAGATAATTTCTGCAAACTCAGCGCTTCGAAAGTGCAAATTCCCTTTACGAAACAAAGCTCACCTCCCATTTCCTCATCGTATGCTTCCAGTTTTGCAGAAGATTTAATTATTTCTTTAGCCGCTTTCAAAACATTTGCTTTAGCATGCTTCAGTTCGGAATAAAGCACTGGGAGAATAACAGCTTTTGATTGATCAAGCATGGAATACTTTTTATCAAGAGAAAGGAAATTATTTTTCTTATCAGCTACTTTCATTAAACACCTATAAAAAAAGCGGCAGAAGCCGCTCTTAAATTATTTTGTTTCTTCTTTTGATTTGTTAACCGAAGTAATGGCTGAACGTTCGAATTTTATCTTTACATTGTTGCCAACATCTACAAGAAGAGTTTTGTCTTCTAAACCGGCAACTGTTCCATGCATACCGCCGCTCATAATCACTTTGTCACCTTTCTGTAAGGCCTCCAGCATGTTCTTATGTTCTTTCTGCCTCTTTTGTTGAGGGCGAATAATCATGAAATAAAAAATTGCGAAGATAGCACCGAACATAATTAGAGTGCTGATCATTCCTCCGCCGCCGCCTTCACCGCCTGCTGGTGGTGCCATAGCTAACAAGAAATCCATTTACTGCTCCTTTTTTGATTGTACATTTATTGAAATTGTTTTAGTGAATTCGTTTTTCCATTCGATAAAACTTCCATCAACAATTCTTTTTCTAGCTTCACGTACCAAATCTAAGTAAAAAGTTAGATTGTGTATAGTAGCAAGTTCTAAAGCCAAAACTTCTTTTGCGTTGAACAAATGCCGGATATAAGAGCGGCTAAAATTTTGGCAAGTGTAACAACTGCACTTTGGATCGAGCGGAGTCATATCATCTTTGTAAGCGGCGTTACGCATTGAAACGATTCCTTGTGAAGTGAACAAGTAGGCATTTCTCGCATTTCTTGTAGGCATAACGCAATCAAACATATCAACGCCGCGTGCAATTGCTTCCAAAATATTTTCCGGTCGCCCGACACCCATTAGATAGCGCGGTTTCGTTGGTGGAATAAAATCTGTAGTAAAGTCAACCAAGTCATACATTTCTTCAGTAGGCTCACCCACTGCTAAACCGCCAATTGAATAGCCATCAAAATCCAGCTTAACCAAATCGTTCGCAGAGCTTTCTCTCAACTCTTTATAAACACTACCTTGTATAATACCAAATAGAAATTGTTCGTGTCCGTATAGCGGAGTAGTTTGTTCAAACGCTTCTTTATTCAGAATTGCCCAGCTAGAAGTAAGGTCTTTCGATTTCTTAGCATACTCAAATTCGCAAGGATAAGGAGTGCATTCATCAAGCGGCATCAGTATGTCTGAGCCGATGCTTCTCTGAATTTCAATTACCTTGCGGGGTGTAAAGTAATGATTCGATCCATCGAGATGCGACTTAAACTCAACGCCATCTTTTTTGATTTTTCTCAATTCGGAAAGACTGTAAATCTGAAATCCGCCGCTATCGGTAAGAATGGGGCGATCCCAATTCATAAACCGGTGAAGCCCGCCAGCCTTCTCTAAGATTTCCGTTCCGGGTCTAAGATAAAGATGATAAGTATTTGAAAGAACTATTTCAGCATTAATTTCAGTTTCGAGAACGCGCTGAGTTACAGCCTTAACCGTACCTTGCGTTCCAACGGGCATAAAAATAGGAGTTTGAACCGTTCCATGCCCGGTTTTAAACTCGCCGACTCTTGCTTTAGAATTTTTATCAGTATGAATTAAGGAAAATGGTAACAATATTCTTAGTGTTTTTTTCGATGGGAAAGATAACCAAAAATTGGTTCTATTACATCTAGCGGATTATCGGTTTGGAGTAGCAAAATCAATCTACCTCAATCCCGATATAGGAAATATTAGGATAGAAAAATATTAACATAATAATGGATTTAATGAGCATTAAAATGCACCCAATTGGCGAATTGTTTTATACCGTCCCCAAAGGAGGCTGTCGCATAATTAATTATTTAAACAGAAATAGCACGCGGATGACGCGGATTTAACGGATTTACACTGATATATTTTTGATTCATTAATTATGCGACATCTACCCAAAGGGACTTAACAAATATTGTGTGTTCATTATTCTATAGATATGTCGCTCC
>CAZEDR010000196.1:0-6435 GCA_964510975.1 uncultured Melioribacter sp.
TATAAGAAAAGCAGTTTCCTTTAAGATAAAGTTCTGTTCAAGAAGAATCCCGGCAATAATTTTGATTTTGCGGATAATTTTTTCGTAGCCCATGTAGGAAACTTCAAGTGTATATTCACCCGGTTTAATATTTCTTAGCGAGAAATTTCCGTTAACATCGCTTGTTGTTCCAACACCAAGCTCCCTTATCAAAATATTTGTTCCGAAAAGTTTTTCCCCTTTTTCATCTTTGATATTTCCTTTTATTCCGCCGGTTGTTTCATCAATTCGAATCTGCTTAGCAAGTGCAATCTTACCCGTTGCATATTCATAGTAACTTATGTTATGTACAGTAAGTATTTCATCAAGAATTTCATAAAGAGGTTTATCTTCAAAACTAACTGTAATATTACGAATGTTTAACAAGCGGTCATCGTATATAAAACTGATTTCAGTTTCTTTAGCTATGTCTCTTATAACATCAGTAAGATTTGCATCTCTCATTCTCAAAGTAACCAGCGTGTTTAACGAACGACTTTTTTCATTTCTATTATTAATAATAGACTGAAAATCGAAGTCATCGCCATCTGTTAAATCCGAAAGCATTATTGGATTGTGCGAACTTTCTTCCGGATCCGAATTATTTTGGAATGCAGCAAACTGAAGAGTGCTGCTTAAACAAACTATGAAGACTAAAAATCTAAAATGTAAGCGCATTTTATTTCCTTAAGCTTATCCTTTCAATGCTTGTTTATAAAGATTGTACGACCATCATACTTAAGTTTTATATCAAGTGTGAGACTAATAACTGAAAGAATTTTATTGAGTGAGTCGGAACCAAAAAATCCTGTCATAGTAATATTCTTGAGCGAATCTGATTGAAACGAAGCCTTCAAATTGTAATAGCGTTCTATCTCATCCATTACATCTGCAAGTCGGGCATGTTCAAAACTGAATTTATCATTACGCCATGCTAAATAGTGACGCAAGTTAGCTTTTTGAAGTTTTGAAATTTTTGCACGTTCATCGTACGAGAGCAAATCTCCTCTTCTCAGTTTATATGCTTCTTCTTTAGTTGGGCTAAAAGTATTAACCGAGCCCTTGACAACAACAACACTTATTCGTTCGCCACGATTTTTAATATCGAATTCTGTACCGGTAACAACTGTAAGTACGTTGCCGGATTTAACCGAGAATGGCTTTTCTTTATTTGATGCAACGGAAAAGTAAGCTTCACCTTCAAGAAATACATCTCTGGATTTCTCGCCGAAAGTTTCCGGATATGATAGTTTACTCAAATTGTTCAAATGTACTTTCGATCCATCGGAAAGAGTGATAGTAAGCTTTTCACCTTTGCGTGTTTTAACATCTATCAACTTTGGCGGTGTATCTACAACTACAATTTCCTTAGCATTCTTAATTGGGAACCGTTCCATCAAAAAATTCAATCCGGCTGAAGTCATAATTAGAAGAATCATAACTATCTGTAACATTCTGCTTGAATAAACTGAGTGCCAATAGTCGGTTCTGAAGGCATAATAATCTGGTTTAATATCG
This sequence comes from uncultured Melioribacter sp., assembly GCA_964510975.1. Classification (GTDB taxonomy): domain Bacteria; phylum Bacteroidota; class Ignavibacteria; order Ignavibacteriales; family Melioribacteraceae; genus Stygiobacter. The sequence continues at coordinate 1,537 of CAZEDR010000196.1, forward strand.
GCCTGCTTAAATAAGCTAGGAGTTCTCTCAGAAAGCAGATTTTTAGATTCACTCTTAATTTGTTCTGCTTTGACTTTTTGTTTAATCGTATCCCACTGCACGTTTGGATTAGGCGGTTTAGGAGGATTTGAAGAATCGATTTTATCCAGCAGAAGAGTAACCTCGCTGAACAATTCTTTGTTTTTTTCAGATTCCGAAAGCCATTGCTCGAAGAATTCTTTTTCTTCCGGACTCAGCTCGTTGCTTAGCGCTCTAGAAATGAATTGGTAATCTACATTTTTAGGAATTTTGAACATTATTAAAGTCTTTTATTACCTATAGTACACGTGAGAGCAAAAAAAGTACTATGCTGTTTTAACCCAAATTTTCCATTAGGAAAATTTGCCCTCCGGGCAGACAAGCATAAATTATTTTTTCTAAACAATTGTATAATAAGCGTGTATCGTTTAGTAAGTAAGAAAATCTTACAATGCTTGTCGGGGTTAACCCCGCATGTAAAACGTATTATTCTATTACGTCTTACATGCGGCCTTCGGCAAAAAAATTCATTCTAATGAATTTTTTGGGTTTAAGAAAATCTTTATTTGAATTAAGGGAGGTAAAAATTTATCTGATCTAGAATTAGTACTCAATCGCTAATAGTAGGGAATTTCTAAGCTGACATCCCAACTTTTAGGGATCAATTTGATTATTCAATTGGAAGTATTTGTTTAAGTGATTATGTGCAGCCTAATTTATGTAGTGAACCAATCTTTTTCTGAGTACGGCTAATGCTTTGTTCATTTGGTTCTTGACGGTTTGGAGAGACACATTCATAATGTCGGCAATTTCGGAATAGCTTAATCCGGAAAAACGGCTAAGCAGAAAGGTCGACTTACATCTTTCCGGTAATGTGTTAAGCGCCTTCTGAAAATCATCCATGAAGAAGAAATTATCTATTTCACCGTCTATGCTTTTGCTTAGATGAACAAGATTATTCTCTTCGTCATATGAGTCATAAGTCAAGTTTCGTGTGATTTGATTAAGGGCCAAATTGCGCGCGATCTTGAATAAGTAAGCTTTATAAGATTTTGCCGGATCGAGATGGTCTATAGCAAGCCAAAATTTAACAAAAGCCTCTTGAGTTAAATCCTCTGCAATTTCTTTATTGCTGGTAAAACGGAATAAGAAATAAAATAACTGTGGTTGTATGCTGAAGAAAAATTCTTGAAGAGCTGACTCCTCTTTATTTTTAATACGAGCATAGAGTTCTAATAAGTCGCTGCTTATATTATTTTCTAGTAAATCCTTTTCTTTCCTTTCATTCATTTCTCGATTCACACTCTAGTTAAAGATTGCGATAGAAATCAGCTCAATTCGAAAAGAACATACTCAAAAAGAATTCTTAATTCAATCTAAATTACTGAGACAACTAAATCTTTCTGAGAAAAGATGAGTTAAAAATCGATTCAGCTAATTCTGTATTGGAAAGTTTCTTGGTAACCAATTGCTCTTCACCGTTAAGAATAAGCAGTTCCGACGGCATTGATCTTAAGTTGTATATACTTCCCATAGAATAGCAATATGCGCCGGCATTTTTGATAATCAATTTATCGCCCTCACGAATTTCGGGAAGCTCTCTCTGTTGAGCAAAGCAGTCTCCGGTCTCGCAAATATTACCACAAACATCATAAATATACTTTTTACCTTTAGGGTTGCTGGCGTTCTCGATGTGATGATAGGCTTCATATAGCAATGGTCTGATAAGGTGATTAAATCCGGAATTTGTCCCGGCGATTAATCTTCCTCGATTGTTTTTAATTGTGTTTACTTCAATCATAAGATAGCCCGATTCTGCAACAATATACTTGCCCGGCTCGAAGTACATTTCCAATTCTTTTCCATACTCTTTGCAGAATGCCGCGAAGATTGAAGTAATCTTTTTACCAAAGTTTGCATAGTCAATCTTGTGTGATTCCGGTCTGTAGTTAACCTTAAATCCGCCGCCGAAATCGACAAATCTTAAATCCGGAAAATCTTTTCTCTTCGCAATTGCAAGAATGTTAGTCATGCTCTGGAAAACTTTCTCGGTTTGTCCAATTCCTGAGCCGGTATGCTCGTGAATGCCTACGATTTTGAGTTTATACTTTTTAGCAATTTTAACAACTTCATTTACTTGTGAAAGGATAATTCCAAATTTGGTCACCGCTCCCGCTGTTTGAACATGTTTATTCTCCCCGGCATAAACATCGGGATTGAACCTTAAACAAACTTCACTTCCCGGATAAGCAGAGCCAAGTTTTTTTAGTCTGCTTAACGAACCAATGTTGAACAACACTCCGGTCTGTTTTACCTCGTGCATTTCTTCATCAGTAATATTATTGGAAGTAAAAAGAATATCATCCTTTTTGAATCCAAGTTTAAGTGCTAACTGAACTTCTCCCGGACTCACAGTATCTAAATACGCGTTGTTCTTTTTAAGTAGGTTCAGAATCCCAACGTTGTAGTTGGCTTTCATTGCATACAAAATTTTCAATTTCGGCCATTTGATATAATCGTAAAGTCCTTTGTAGCGGTTAATAATTAAATCGCCATCATAGATATATAAAGGAGTTCCATATTTCTTAGCATACTTAAGAAAGGTTGTATTCGATATTTCTTTGTGTTTTATCATCGTTTGCTTTCCGCCAACAAAGTTTAATTACAAGATTTTTTTTAATTCATAAATAAGATTATCTATTTGCTCATTCGAATGTGTTGAAAACGCTACGATTCTTAATGCACCGCCATCTCCGGCGCCGACATAATTTATCAACTGAATAATAATATCTTTCTTTTTCAACTCGCTCTGAATTTTTTGCATCTCAGCAACGCTTTTCATTTTCCACGCTGTTATTGGAACTGAAGTATTATCTGTTTTAATTCCTATTTGAGCTAAGCCGGATTTAAGTCTATCGGCATTCAACCAAAGTTTTGTTCTCATCTCCGGATTAGCTTTCAAAATTTTCATACCGGTTAGACTTGCAGCCGCAGCGGCCGATGGAACCGGAGTTGCACCATTTTGTATTTGACCATTTCTGATCTCGTCAGTGAAAGTTTTTCTTCCCGGAATTATACCTCCAAATCCGCCAAAAGCTTTCGAGAATGTTCCTCCAAAGAAAACTCTTTCCGAAGCAAGCCCAAAATGTTCAGTAGTTCCTCTTCCACTTTTGCCTATTACTCCCAGTCCGTGAGCGTCATCAATCCAAACAATACCATTATACTTTTCTGCAATTGACATATATTCTTTTACTGGTGCAATTCTACCGAAGATCGGGAAAATTCCATCCGTTATTATTAAAGGCTTCTGATCCTTCAGAAGAAAAACTTTTAATTTCTCTTCTAAATCGGAATAATCCAGATGAGCAAATTGATGAATAGGTTTGCCGCTTAGTTTTGCCGCGTAATTGTTGCTGTAATGTGAAATCTCATCTATAAAAACAACATCGAATAAATTTTGATTAACAAGTGCTTGTAGTGCAGCTAAATCAGTTAAAAAACCGGAAGATAAATAGACTGCGTCTTCAGTATTAAAGAATTGAGCAGATTCTCTTTCAACTTCTAAAAGAAGCTGCGTTGTGCCGTAACTGCTTCGCGAGGATGAACTAGTTATGCCATACTTAATTAATGCTTCGGCAGCAGCTTTAATTACATCTTCATGCTTATGCAGTTCGTAATAGCTCGTTCCACCAAAGTAGGAATAAACTTTTCCATTGAACGATGCAAATGCACCCGGCGCTCCATCTAACATAAATTGTTCAGTCATCTATTTTCACGCTATAGCTATTTTTTTTATTGCATCATAAATTATTTCTACCGGATGAAGCGCTGTTCTCTCTGTTCCATCCTTTATCTGGTGTCTGCAACTTGTACCTTGTGCGCAAATCAAAGTATCTGAGTTTGCGCTTCTTACTTTTGGAAACAAAACTAATTCCCCCACTTTCATTGACAAATCGTAATGTTCTTTTTCGTAACCGAAAGCGCCAGCCATACCGCAGCAGCCGGAAGCAATTTCTTCTACTGTATAGTTTTTAGGTAGAGAAAGAGAGGTAATTGTGGCTTTTGTTGTTGCAATCGCTTTTTGCTGACAATGTCCATGGAAAAGTATTTTCTTCGAATCTTCGACAAAAAGCTCGGAACTTATTTTGCCACACTCGGTTTCTCTAGCGAGAAACTCTTCCAATGTAAAAGTTGATTCAGCAATTTTCTCAGCTGCCGATTTAAAATTTTCATCAACAAGATCAAGGTATTCATCCCTAAATGAAAGTATTGCAGAAACTTCGATTCCCACTAATGGACTTTTGGCGCTAATCAAATCTTTAAGCAATTCAACATTTTCATTTGCTATTTTTTTTGCACTTCGAAGCAATCCTTTGGAAATGAATGTCCGTCCACTTTCCAAATGTTTTGGTACAATTACTTCATAGCCAAGTTTGTTCAGTACAATAAATGTTTTTATGCCAAGCTCTAATTCATTGTAGTTGGTAAATTCGTCAACAAAGAGATAGACTTTACCGTTTGAATAATTACCGCTAGAGTATTTATGCTTGTTTTTTCTGTACCATTTAAGAAAAGTTATTTTGGATAACAACGGAATGTTTCTCTTAGTTGTAAATCCAATAAGCTTTGCAGTTATTTTAGATTTGAGAAACAGATTTACAATACCGGCAAAGTTAGACACAACAGCATTTATTTTTGGTAAGTAAGCAATCAACCTTGTTCGTAACGGAATTCCATTCGCATCATAATAGTGCTGTAAAAATTCGCTTTTCAGTTTGGCAACATCAACACCGGTCGGGCATTCCGATTTGCACGCCTTGCACGACAAACATAAATCCATTACTTCGTAAATTTCTTTGTGGTCAAATGGATTTGCCTTTG